>JBDTTN010000197.1:0-5714 GCA_039930625.1 Gemmatimonadota bacterium
TGCTGTGATCCGCTTCACCGAGGTCCACAAGGCGTTCGGGGCCAAGGTCGTGCTCAACGGCATGTCGCTCGACATCCCCGACGGACAGACCACCGTGATCATCGGGTTCTCCGGGAGTGGCAAGAGCGTCGCGCTCAAGCACATCGTCGGCTTGCTGCTCCCGGATGCGGGCAACGTCGAGGTGGACGGGCAGGTGGTGAGCGATCTCGAGCCAAGCGCGTTGCACGCGATGCGCGGCCAGATCGGCTACGTCTTCCAGTTCGCGGCGCTGTTTGACTCCATGTCGGTGGCGGACAATATCCGCCTCGGACTCGCACGCCGCGGGCTCGGCGAGGAAGAAGTGCAGGCGCGGATCCGGGAGAGTCTTCGACTGGTGGACCTGGCCGACGCCGAAGCGCGCTATCCCGCGGAGCTCTCCGGTGGCATGCGCAAACGGGTGGGCATCGCTCGCGCGATCGCGCTCCACCCGCGCTACATTCTGTACGACGAACCGACCACCGGGCTTGACCCCGTCACCAGCGCGGTCATCGACGAGCTGATGGTCCGCGCCAGGCAGGAGACCGGCACCACCGGCGTCGTCGTCACCCACGACATGCGCAGCGCCTACACCGTCGGAGATCGCATCGCGATGCTGTACCAGGGACGCATCCGTCAGGTGGGGACGATCGAGGAGATCCGCCACACCGACGATCCGGTGGTGCGGAATTTCATCGAGGGGCGGCCGTTCGATCCCGACCGGCTCGAGCCACGGGAGGTTGCGCGATGAAGCGCGGGAACGAGTTCCTCGTCGGGCTGGTGCTGCTGGTCAGTCTCGCGGTGGTGGTGGCCGGCGCCCTCTGGCTGTCCGAGGCGGACATCGGCCGGCACGAGGCGATTCACGTCGCCCGCTTCCGCACCGTGGGCGGCCTCACACCAGGTGCCCCGGTGACCTACCGCGGCGTTCGGGTCGGCCGGGTGGAGGCGATTCGCCTGGCCGACCAGTTCGTCGAGGCCGACCTCCGCGTCTTTCAGGCGGTCGATCTTCCGGCAAACCCCGCCGTGATCGCCGCCTCGCAAAGCCTCTTCGGCGAGTGGGCTGCGACCATCGTCTCGCGGGACCAGCCCCAGAACGACCCCAACGTCGTGCAGATGCTGTCCGAAACCGCGCGGCCCGGCGGCGATCGGTGGCCGGGCGCCACCCTGCCTGACGTGGGACAGCTCACTGCCCAGGCCGGCCGGATCGCGACCGACATCGCCGCGGTCGCGCAGCGGGTCCAGGAAACCTTCGACTCCAGCGCCGTCGCGGAGCTGCGCCAGAGCATCAAGGACTTCGGCACCATCGCGGGCCAGCTCGAGCGCTTCACCCAGAGTCAGACCAGCCGGCTCAATCAGGTCACCGGTAATGTGGAGCGGACCTCCGACGCGGTGCTGAGCGCCTCCGGTCACCTCGAAAACACCCTCGCGCGGGTGGACTCCGCCACCGCCTCGGGTCAGTTGCAGCAGATTCTGAACAACGCGCGCGATGGCTCCGGCAATCTGCGCGATGCCTCGGCCGAGCTGAAGGCGTTCCTTGCGACACTGCACGGTCAGGATTCGACGCTTGTACACACCCTGCTCGCCGCCGACTCGGCGCTCTCCCGGATCCAGAACGGGCAGGGCACCATCGGGCTGCTGTCCAAGGACCCGGCGATGTACAACGAAACAATCGAGACGATGCAGGAGATGCGGCGACTCCTCGCCGACATCCAGGCGAATCCGCGGAAATACTTCAAGTTCTCGGTGTTCTAGTGTCCAAACCGAAGCGCAAGGCCGAGCGGGAGGTGAGTGCGGGCGGCATCGTTTTTCGACGCCAGCCGGACCGCAGCGCCCGCTTTCTGCTCATCCGCGATCCGTACGAACACTGGGGTTTCCCGAAGGGTCATCTCGAGGGCGAGGAGACACCCGCCGAGGCCGCCTTCCGCGAGTCGATGGAGGAGACCGGGCTGATCGATCTGATGATGCTTGGACCGATCCGCATCATCGACTGGCACTTCCGGTTCAAGGGCCGCTACATCCACAAGTTCTGCCATTTCTTCCTGTTTGAGAGCCCCTCGGCGGAAGTGGTGCCCCAGCTCGAGGAAGGCATCACCGACTTCCGCTGGCTGACACTGGAAGAGGCGCTGGAGCAGCTCTCCTACGACAACGCTCGCGGGGTGCTCAAGCGTGCCGGCGAGATGGCGCGGACGCTCGTGGCGATGGGCGCCGGTCGCCCACAGCGTGCCGCGCCGGTGCCGCCTGTGCTCCACCCTCCAGCAGCGGTACCGACGGAGAGCTGAGATGCCTGCGGTGGCCGCCCTGATGCCCGGCGCAGAAGCGTCACTGGCGCTGCGGCGCACGCTGCCGACCGGCGGCTCGTGGACACTCATCGGCTGCCGCTCCGCTCCGCAACTCAGGGGCGCGCTCACCTCACGGCTGATCGATGCCGTGGTGTTCGCCCCGACCCGAACTCCCCTCGCCGAGATCGCGGCCCTGCGGAGCGACTTCCCGCAGGTGCCGTGGATCGCCTTCGCACCATTCCGGCCTGACGACGGACCCCTGCTCCTCGCTTGCCACGCCGGCGCGGTATCGCTGGTGCTGGTCGATGGCGTCGACAACGCCGTGGCGGGGGATCTGGTGGTACGTCACCCGACCGCGGCGCAGCGGCGCGGCGCGCTGGCCGATGCGCCGCGCGTCCTCCGGCTGAGTGACCCGCTGCAGCGCGAGGTGTGGCACTATCTGCTCGACCGGGTCGACCAGACCGTTCGGACCGGCGAGATCGCCAGGACACTCGGCTGCTCTCGCGAGCACCTCTCGCGGCAGTTCGGGGCAGGGGGCGCGCCCAATCTCAAGCGGGTGATCGACCTGACCCGGATCGCCTGTGCGGCGTCGCTGCTCCGCAATCCCGGCTACGATGTCGCGGCGGTCGCGCGCATCCTCCGCTTTGCCACCGCGAGCCACCTGAGCACCACCGCCCGCCGGATTGCCGGAGTCTCCACCCGGGGCCTGGCCGCGCTCGGTCCGCGGGGGGTGCTCGGAAACTTCGCCAAGGGCAAGACCCGCAGTCGCGATTGAGCGCCGCTCATCCCGTCGCCGCATGGTAGGCGGCAAAGACTTCCTTCCGCCCGATCACACCTAACAAACGCGTCGCGTCGTCAGCGGACACCACCGGCAGCAGCGGGGCATCACGTGTTCCCATCCGCCGGAGGGCGAGGAGCAGGCTGTCGCTGGCGGCTACGGTGTCCATCACCGGACTGGCGACTTCGCGGACGGCGCGCGGCCCCGTCGTCGCGGAATCGAGCAGCGCCCGCTGCCAATCCTCGAGGGTGAGCATCGCGACGAGACGGCCCCCGGCGTCGAGCACCGGATAATCGCTGCGCGGATGCTTCGCGATTTCTCTCAGCGCATCGCTGAGTGGGAGGTCCGCGGAAAGGGTCACCGGCGCTGGGTCAAGCGCATCCGCCACGTTCAACCGCGCCAGCACGCTCTCATCGGTGCCGTGACTCAGCCGCTCCCCCCGGCGGGTGAGCCACTCGGAGTAGACCGAATCAGGATACAGGCTCCGCGCCACGACGTAGCTCACCGAGCCGGCGAGCAGAAGTGGCAGAATCAGGCTCCAGTCGCCGGACATTTCCAGCACGATGAAGATCGCCGTCAGCGGCGCGTGCGCCGACCCGGCGACCATCGCCGCCATGCCCAGCAGTGCGAAGCCTCCAGTGTCGAGCCCGGTGCCGACTCCTCCCGCCTTGAGCAGCGCGCTGATCCCGCCACCGAAGAGCGCCCCGGTGATGATTGCCGGGGCGAAGAGTCCACCGACCTCCGCGGCACCGAGGGTCAGGGAGGTGGCCACGATCTTCGCTGCGGCGAGTATGAGCAGCAGGCCGGCGGTGGCGCCGACCATGTTGGAGAAGTCGAGCGGACCGAGCCCGAGCAGCGACGTCGGAAGCAGCGTGTAGATCGCCGCGACCAGCACGGCGGCAAGGGTGATCCGCGCCATGAGCGGCAACCGTGCGAGCTGATCCTTCCCGATCCAGATGGCGCGATTGTATCCCACGGCGAGCACGCCGCCCAGCATGCCCACGACGGCGCTGAAGAGCAGATCGACCGTGCGCCATGCCGGCGCGCCGGGAGCCAGCTGAATGAGGGCGCCGTGGGTACCAAGCCCGGTCCGGGTCACCGCCGCGGCGGAGACGCTCGCCACGATCAGCGGCGCCACGTAGACCGTGCGCATGCCTCCCAGAATCTTCTCCACCGCGAAGAAGAGCCCGGCGATCGGCGCCCCGAACGCGCCGGCAATTCCGGCGGCTGCGCCGCAGCCCACGAGCAGTCGCAGGCGATCAGCCCGAAAGCGCAGCCACCGCCCCGTCCCGCTCGCGGTACCAGCGCCGAGGACCGCGACGGGACCTTCGGCGCCGACAGAGCCGCCGCTGCCGATCAGAACCGCAGCGGCCAGCGTCTTCACCAGGATGGGTCGCAGGGAAAGCTTTCCGCCCAACCGGGCGACAGCCTGCATGACGGCGGGAACATTTTCGCCGGCTGAGTCCCCGGTCCCGAAGCGCACCAGCGCGCGGGCCAGCCCGATCCCGGTCAGCAGGACCGCGAAGTGCACCCAGAACGCCGGCAGCGCGAGCCGCTCCGCCAGCCCGCCGGAGAGGGTGGCAGCGAATCCGAGCAAGCGGTAGAAACCGAGGATCGCGACACCGGCGAGGAGTCCGACCAGGGCCCCGATGATGAGGAGAAGCGCGGCCTCGTTGAGGCCGAGCCGGAAGAGCAGATCGGGAATCCGCTCACCCAGTCTGTTGACGCGGCCTCGCCAGGTCCGCAGGGAGCGCGAGAGTAGGGCCGCGGGGATGGACTGTCTCCTGTGGAAGTGCGGTTTGCGGCAGTGTGTGGGCAGAAATATACGAGGATGGAAACGGTTGCCTTTGGTCCCCCCTTGTGATAGTTTTCACAAGCTAAGCCGCAAACTTGTCACCCACCATCTGCGAGACCTATGGCGACCGAATCTGTCCTCCGTCCGGGCGAGCTCAAGGACGTCCTCCTGCGTGAGATCGAGAAGGCCGATCTGGCGTCGCTGGACACCGCCGAGGTGGGCACTGTGCTGGAGGTTCGCGACGGCGTGGCCCGCATTTACGGGCTCACCAAGGCTGTCGCGGGCGAGATGCTCGAGTTCACGGCGACCGAGACCGGAGACACCGTGACCGGCATGGCGCTCAACCTCGAGGAAGACAACGTCGGCGCGGTCATTCTCGGTGACTATCTGAAGCTCAAGGAGGGCGATCAGGTGCGCTGCACCGGCCGCCTCCTTGAAGTGCCGGTGGGTCCCGCGATGCTGGGCCGGGTGGTCAACGCGCTGGGCCAGCCGATGGACGGCCGAGGCCCGATCGCCGCCTCCGGGGCGCGCGCCGTCGAGATGGTGGCACCGGGCATCATCGTCCGGACGCCGGTGAAGGAGCCGATGCAGACCGGCATCAAGGCGATCGACGCGATGATCCCGATCGGCCGCGGCCAGCGCGAGTTGATCATCGGCGACCGCGGCACCGGCAAGACCGCGATCGCGGTGGACACCATCATCAACCAGAAGGGCACCGGCGTCGTCTGTGTGTACGTCGCGATCGGCCAGAAGCGCTCGACCGTCGCCACCGTGGTGGAGAAGCTCAAGGAACATGGCGCGATGGACTACACCATCGTCGTCATCGCCAGCGCCTCCGACCCGGCTC
>JBDTTN010000198.1:0-5713 GCA_039930625.1 Gemmatimonadota bacterium
AACCGGCGACGTCCAGCTTGGGAAGCTGGCATTCTACCAACTGAATTACGCCCGCCAATGAGCGGCGTAAATTGGCCCGACCCCGTTGGGGTGTCAATGGCGCCCTCATAACCAGACACGGTGACACGCCAGGCGACACGGGGCCGGGGCTGGCTGCGCTCGAGTGTCACCGGGCCCGATCCAGCGGATCACTTCACCCGGTAGCGCCAGCCCTTCACCCCAGGACCCGTCCCGACTGCGTTGAGCTCGACGCTCTGGCCCGCCGGCAGCGGCGGCACCTGGACCTCCTGGCTGGTGACCACCGCCCCGCCCTTCCCCAGAAACTCAACCACGAGCACCAGGGCGCGGGCGGGTATCTGTTTGTTGTTCTCGTCCCGGGCATCCCGGCCGGTGATCTTGCCGGTCAGCGTCGCGCCGTCGGCAGTGACCTTCAGGTTCTGAACTTCGACGTTCACGACAAGGGCTTCACGGGCCACGATCGCCTTGAAAAGTCCGTCCTGATTGCCCGCCAGCTTGTACCCTTGGGCGCGCATCGTCTGGTCGTACTCGGAGAGAGGTTCGATCTCGATCAGTTTCTCCGCCGAGGCCGAGAGATCGGCGCCCTGCTGCAGGGCGAGATAGGCGTTCGCCTGGTTGAAGAGTGCGTCGCGGTTGGTCGGATTGAGCGCCAGCACCCTCCCGAATGTTGCGGCGGCTTCCTTGTAATTCTTGTCGTTGAACTGCTTCACCGCGATGCCCATGAGATCGTCCTCGGAGACGGCATCCTCTCCAGCCTCCTCGCCACCGCCGGCGCCTGCGCTCGCGACCAGTTCCCGCTCCAGGGCCTGGGCGCTGTCGGGCATTCCCGCCCCGCGGAAGGCCTGGGCGAGCGCCTTCTTGGCCGCTATGTCCGTCGGCTCGAAGGTGAGATAGCGCCGGAATGCGGCTACCGCGTCCGCATGACGATTGCTGTTGAGGAGCAGCACGGCGGCGTTGTATCCGGCCTTGTTGCGGACCTTCACGAACGCTGGATCGGTGGGGTTGGTCGCGGCCGCCATGTCGTAGTAGGCGATGGCGCTGTCCACCTGCCCGGCGTCGTAGAAGAGCCCTGCGAGGCCGTTGAAGCCGTGGGGCGCTTCCCGATTGATCTGGTTTGCGGCGCGATAGAGTACCATCGCTGAATCGGTGTTCTTCTGCTCCACGAACTCCTGCGCACCCACCGCCAGCGCGCTCCAGGCCTTGGTCCGGTACTTCTGGATGTCCGCCTTGCATTGCGGCGCGAGTGTGGCCGCCCTGGTGAAGGACGAGTCCGCCCCGCGCATGTCTCCCTGAAGCAGGTTCACCCGTCCCAGCCAGTACCACGCCGCGGGATTCTTGTCCTGCCCCTTGGTCGAGGTGGCATCACGGATGACCTCGCTCCCCTCCCGCAGGAGGCGGGCACCGATCACGGGATCCGAGACGGTCGCATAGGTGCTCAGCTTGGTCTTGGCGCTGCTGACCAGGAAGTGGCCCTCCTTGAGCTGGCAATCGGCATCCTGGAATTTGCCTCCGACCTGTCCGGACACGCGCGTGGCAATCCCATTCTGCTGCGCCACGACGGGGGCGGCCGCAATCAACGCCGCCAGCACCCCACCCACGATCGCCTTGATCATCCCTGCTCCTTCAGTGATTGTGAACGACCCGCCGTGGTTTCGGCGAGCAGGACGCGCGCGGCAGCTTCGATCTCCCGCGCTACTTCGAGTGCGGGGCGGCCCATTCGGAGCGCCGCCCGACGCACGTCTTCATACTCCGCCTTGACCCGCGGTCCCGCGGGGGAATCCAGTACCTTAACTGATACGGGGACGCCATCCGCCGCAGCAACTTCCACCTGTCTCCGCGGAAGGGTCACACGCTCAGACGACACTCGACGCACTCCCGAGGTGGTACTATGCAGGAAGAGTGCCTCAGTAACCCGCTCCGCCAGCGCGGTGTCGCAGATCACCTCTATCCGGAATCCAGCCCGGCCTTTCTTCATCATGGTACCCCAAACCTGGGTATCCAGCGCCCCTGCGGCAGCAAGGGCTTCGCGGAGCGGTTCCAGGTACTCCGGGCTCAGGTCGTCGACGTCCGAGGACAGTGTCACGACTTCCCCGGCCTCGAGCGCGGCATCGGCCAGGATGAGCCGGAGCGCATTCGGGTACTGTGCTGTATCGCGCCCACCGGCCCCCCAGCCCGTCGCCTGGGAGCGCCAGCGCGCCGGCGGTGACCCGCTCCCCAGAACCCGCAGGAGGACCGCGCCGGTAGGGGTTGTCGCCTCTCCGATGACCGGGCCGTTGGGGCCGATCTCGAGTCCTTCGAGCAGCCGCATCGTCACGGGTGCGGGGACCGCGATGACACCGTGCGCCGCGCTTACCCAGCCGCTGCCGAGTGAGATCGGCCGATAGTACACGGTTTCGATACCGAGCCGCTCGAAGCCCTCGATTCCTCCCACGATATCGATGATCGCGTCCACCGCACCGACTTCATGGAGGGCTACTGCCTCCGCGGGGACGCCATGAACGCGACCCTCCTCCTCGCACAGCAGCCGAAAGGCGCGGGCCGCGCGCTCCTTGACCCATCCGCTCAGCGGGGCGCGGTCAACAACGGCGAGGAGGTCCGCCAGATGACGATGGTCGCCATCTCCATGACGATGATCGTGTGCCTGCTCCGCCGCATGGGCGTGATCGCAGTGAGCCCGAGGCTCATGCTCGTGGCCATGCGCGTGCTGGCTGGCGGCCGTCGCGCCGTACTCCTGACTGGGCGATTCCGACTCGCCGCCAGGGAGCGTGATACTCACCTTGGTGCAGGAGATCCCGCAGCGCAGCACCCTGGCGATGTCGACCCGGACACCAGGGAACCCCAGGCGCGCCGGTAGTCCGGTCAGCCAAGTCGCCGGCGCACCCACTTCAAGGAGCGCGCCGAGCAACATATCACCGCTGATACCCGCGGCGGGGTCGAGGATCGCAATCCGTCGCGCTGACATAGGTCGGTAATATCGCCCCCGCGTCACGCGGGGAGCAAATCGTCGGGACTGCGATAGAGCCAGCCGGCCCCGGTGTTGAAGACGATCACCCGGTCCTCGGCGCCGATCTGGCCACGCTCGCGGAGCAGGCGCGCTGCGGCAAGGCCCGCTCCGCCCTCCGGAGAGAAGTCGACCCCTTCCTCACGCGAGCCCTGGGCCGCTTCCTGCTGAAGCACTTCGTCGGTTACCGCCACGGCCGCGCCGCCACTCTCCCGCAGCGCGCGGAGGATTAGGCGGTCACCCAGCGGCGCAGGCACTCTGAGCCCGCTGGCCACCGTCCGTGGATCGGGCCAGGCCGTGGCGTGATCGCTTCCCGCATCAAAAGCCTGAACGATCGGTGCGCAGCCGGTCGACTGGACCGTGAACATCCGTGGCGGCTCATCGGTGACCCAGCCGCTCGCCCGCAACTCCGCGAAGGCCTTCCACATTCCGATGAGGCCGGTGCCGCCGCCGGTAGGATAGATGATCGCCTGGGGCAGCGTCCAGCCGAGCTGCAGCGCGAGCTCGAGCCCGAGGGTCTTCTTCCCTTCGATGCGATAGGGCTCGCGGAGTGTCGAAAGATCCATGGCCCCCTGCTCCGCACCGAAGGCCCGTGCCGCCTTGCCGCAGTCTCCGATGTGGCCGTCGAGCAGATGGAGATCGCCCCCGAATGCCACAATCTGTGCGAGGATCGTCCTTGGAGTCGACCGCGGAGCGTAGACGCGGACGGAGACTCCGGCGCGGGCTGCGTATGCCGCGGCGGCGACGCCGGCATTCCCCGCGGTCGGAATGACGAAGCGGGTGGCGCCCGCGGCGACCGCACGGGTAATTGCGGCGCTGAGCCCGCGGGCCTTGAATGAGCCGGTGGGGTTGGCCCCCTCGTCCTTGACCAGGAGATTGCCGATTCCCAGGCGGGTGCCGGTCCTCGAGCACCGCAAGAGCGGAGTATCGCCCTCGCCGAGTGTGTCGGGGCGCTCGTCAGGCATGATGGGGAGAAATGGCCGGAAGCGCCACATGCCATGCCCACGACGGACTTCCGCCCGGGCCGTGAGCGAGGGCAGTGCTCGATCGGGATAGCGCACCAGCCAGGGCTGACCGCAGACGTCGCACACCGTCGGGAGCCCCTCAGGGCTGCGGGTGGCGTCGCAGTTGGAGCATTGAAGCTGCCAATCCATCATGTCAGGGAGGGCCAGGGTTCTGCGTTGAGCCGAACCGCCAGGAGTTCAGGCCTTCAGGAAGCGCTCGGCAAGCTGCTGAAGGCGGTCGTTGTCCTTGGCGCGGGCGTGCGCCAGGATCTGTTCCACGTGATTGCGAAGCACCGGCTCGCCCCACCGGTATCCGGTGGCCGCCTCGGCGCCCATCGAATCGCCCCGGTTGGCCCCTTCGAGGAGAGCCCAGGCCGCGGCCAGGTCGTAGCCCGGGTCTTCCCTGGGAGGGAGCTCGTAGCGTTCGGGGACCTCGTCGTGGTCCTCTTTCACAAATGCGCGGGACATGGCGCAAAGATAAGCCGGAAAATCGCTGCCGTATCCGGCGGCTATGGGTTGACTCCGAGCCCGGCCATGATCCGTTCGGCGAGCTTGCCGGAGAAGCCCGGGAGACTCGCGATCTCGGCGGCGGTTGCCGACTTGACTCCAGCCAGGCTGCCGAAGTGTTCCAGCAGTACCCGGCGTCTTGAGGGGCCTATTCCGGGAATATCGAGGAGCGCCGAGGTGATGGTGCGCTCGGTTCTCCGCTTGCGGTTGTAGGCTACCCCGAAGCGGTGGGTCTCATCCCGGATGCGCTGCAGCAGCCGCAGCGAGGGGCTTCGGCGGGGCAGCCGCAGGCTCTCCGAGCGGCCGGGGAAGAAGATCTCCTCCTCTTTCTTGGCGAGACTCACCATGGGCAAGTCCGCCAGCCCGAGTGCAGTGGCCGCATCGCGAGCCGCGGAGAGCTGCCCCTTCCCGCCATCGATCACGATAAGGTCGGGGAGCGGCTTCTTTTCGTCCCGGCGCCGGGTGAGGTAGCGGGTTATCACCTCATGGATCGCGGCGTAGTCATCCTGCTGGCCGGCGCCCTTGATCTTGAACTTGCGATACTCAGCCTTGCGTGGGCGCCCGGCTTCGAACCAGACGAGCGAGCCGACGGTATCGCGGCCCTGATTGGTGGAGATATCCACGCAGATCATGCTGCGAGGCACCGTATTCAGGCCCAGATCGCGACCCAGCGCGTAGACCGGATCGCCGGAGCGCTCATCGGTCTCGAACGATTCGATCCTGAGACTCTCCATGAGGTGGCGCGCGTTCTGGTCCGCCAGATCCAGCCACCGACGGGCGGTGCCGCGCTGGGGGACGTTCCACTCGGTCTCGGGCATCAACTCCTGCAGCAGGTCCACATCGGCGGGAGGGAACGGAAGAATCAGGCGACGCACCCGGTCCGGGATCGGGACGTAGGAGCGGACCAGCAGGAAGTTGAGGATCTGCTCATCGGTCTCTTCGCCGAGATTCTCGAGGAAGGCGTGCTCGCGGGCGAGGACCCGGCCATCGCGCACCCGCATGAGCACGCCGACGGCGTCGTCGCCATCACGGGCGTAGCCGAGGACGTCCGCGTCACCGGTGCCGATGACTTCGATACTGGGTGGAGCGTCCACCTGCTCCAGCCACTTGAGCTGATCACGCAAGAGGCCGGCGCGCTCGTAGTCCTGGCGCTCACTCGCCGCGACCATGGCTGCACGGACCT
>JBDTTN010000199.1:0-5710 GCA_039930625.1 Gemmatimonadota bacterium
ACGCCCACCGGTTCGAGAAGCTGCGGCAGCGGGTCGGCGACAACAGCAGCACCCGCGCGGTGGAGCGGGAACGGGTGGCGCTGATCGGATTCCTCCGCCGGCTGCTGGATGACTTCGCGGCGCGGGAGGGACCGTGGAGCGAGGGGGTGCTCGCACGGGCGAGCGCGGAGGAGATCGAGCGGCTGGTCGGCGTGGCGCTCACCGTGCTGCAGCAGGAGGCGGCGGCGCGGTAGGGGAGGACTCAGGCTGTGGCAGCGCGCACGGCCGTGCGCGCCAACGCACTGCCCTGCCGGAAACAGAGACCGGTGCGCGCCAACACGCCGCACGCGCGCACGGCCGTACGCGCCAACATTCATCCCACCGCCTCACATGGCCGACTCACCCAAACAGCAGATCGCCCGGCTGCGCGAGCTGATCGAGCGCGCCAACCACGCCTATTACGTCCTCGATGCGCCGGAGGTCTCCGACGCCGAGTACGACGCCTGGATGCGCGAGCTGCAAGCGCTCGAGGTGGCACACCCGAAGCTGCGAAGCCCCGACAGCCCCACCCAACGGGTCGGCGCCGAGCCTGCCGCGGCCCTCACCAAGCACAACCACCTCCGCCGCATGCTGTCACTGGCCAACGCCTTCACTGCCGAGGAGCTCGCGGCGTGGGAGGACCGCAATGCGCGCCTCACCGCCGAGGTCCGGGAGGGCGGGTATACCACCGAGATCAAGATCGATGGCTCGGCGGTGAGCCTGACCTATCGTGAGGGGAGATTCGAGGTCGGTGCGACCCGCGGCAACGGCGCGGTAGGCGAAGTCATCACCGAAAACCTGAAGACCATCGCCGATGTCCCGCTGCTGCTCAGCGGCAAGGCGCATCCGGCGCTGATGGAGATCCGGGGAGAGGTCTACCTGCCGTGGGCGGCCTTTGCGCGGCTCAACAAGGAGCGCGAAGCGGCGGGAGAGGCGCTCTACGCGAATCCGCGGAATACTGCCGCAGGGAGCCTCAAGCTGCTGGACTCAAGGGTCACCCGCCAGCGCCGGCTGCGAATGTTCGCCTTTCACATTGAAGTTATAGAGGGCACCCTTCCGGTGCGCACCCAATGGGAGGTACTGGAACTGCTGGTCGCCTGGGGGTTTCAGGTCGAGCCGCACCGCCGCCAGCACGCGACACTGGCCGCGGTGCAGAAGGAGCTCGAGCACTACGAACAGCTCCTGGCGGAACTGCCCTTTGGCGCCGATGGCGCAGTGGTGAAGGTGAAGCCGCTGGTGCTGCATCAGGAGCTGGGTGTCATCGGCGACCGGGAGCCGCGATGGGCCATCGCGAGGAAGTTCGCGCCGGATGTCGCGGTGACCACGGTCTTGGAGATCCGGATCAACGTCGGACGCACTGGCGCGCTGAATCCGTACGCGGTCCTCGAACCGGTCGAGATCGGCGGCGTCACCGTCACCAATGCGACGCTGCACAACGAGGAGCTGATCGCGCAGAAGGACATCAGGGTTGGAGACAAGGTGGAGGTCGTGCGCGCCGGCGAGGTGATTCCGCAGATCCTGAGGCCGGTACTCACCGAGGGTGCGCCGCGCCAGCCGCCGTTCGAGATGCCATCGAACTGTCCGAGCTGCGGCACTCTGGTCGAGCGCCCGGCGGAGGAGGCGATGCGCTACTGCCCCAACGCTTCGTGCCCGGGCAGGATTCTCGAGGGCATTGTCCATTTCGCGTCCCGGGATGCGATGGACATCCGGGGACTGGGCTACGAGCGGGTGCGCCAGCTGCTCGACCAGGGGCTGATCCGGAATGCGGCGGACCTGTATCAGATCACAGCCGAGCACCTGGTCGAGCTGGAGCGATTCGGTGAACAGTCCGCCGGGCAGCTTGTCGCCGCGATCGCTGCCTCCCGGTCGCAGCCCCTCAGCCTGGTGCTGTTCGGCCTCGGCATCCGGCACGTGGGGAAGACCGTGGCCCAGCAGCTCGCCCGGCGGTTCGGCAGCATGGAGGCGCTGGCCCAGGCCTCGTTCCCGGAGGTCGAGGCGGTTCCCGGCGTCGGACCGACGATCGCCGGCGCCGTCGAGCAGTTCTTCCGCACCGCGAGCAACCAGGAGCTGATCGCGCGGCTCTCGGCGAGCGGTCTCACGATGCTCGAGCCCGGCGCCGTCTCCGCCGACGGACCGCTGGCGGGGCAGATCTACGTCGTCACCGGGACCCTGCCATCGCTTTCGCGGCAGCAGGCCACGGAGCTCATCGAGCGGGCCGGCGGCCGAGTGGCGGGGAGCGTCAGCAAGAAGACGACCGCCGTGGTCGCTGGTGCCGAGGCGGGAAGCAAGCTGGACAAGGCGAAGGAGCTGGGCATCGAGATCGTCGACGAGGCGGAGCTGCTCAAGCGAGTGGGGAGATAGTTCCGAGTTCCGAGTCTCAACTCCGAGCCCACTTGCAACTCGGAACTCGGGACTTGTCTTCCCCCGCTTGCCCCCCGCCCGGTCGCCCCCTAACCTTCTGCGTCCTCCCGGAGCGATTCTATGCCGACACTGACATCCGCCGCGCCCCCCGATACCGTCCTCCTCAGCCGGCAGTGCATTCGGCAACTGCGGCAGGTGCTAGAGCGCGAGGCCGGCGGGCAGGCCGCCACATGGATGCAGGAGGCCGGCTTTGCGGGCGGTGAGGCACTGTACGCGATCTACGCCGAGTGGCTATCGGGGCGGTTCGCGGTCGCCCGGCCGTCCTCGCTGGACGTTCGGCATCTGGGCGAAACGCTCTCGGGATTCTTCCAGGAGAATGGGTGGGGTCATGTGCGGGTCACGCCGCTGACTCCAGCGGTGATCGCGGTCGATTCGAGAGACTGGTGGGAGTCCGATCCGCAGGCGGGAGCCGCCTACCCCTCCTGTCATCTCTCCTCCGGCCTGCTCGCGGAGCTGCTCTCGCGCATCTCCGAGACGACTCTCGGCGTGATGGAAGTGGAGTGCCGCTCGCGGGGCGACTTGCGCTGCAGGTTCCTCGCCGGCGCCTCCGAGACGCTGCAGATTCTGTATGATCGCATGGCCCAGGGCTCCGACTATCTCGAGGCGCTCGGCGTGTCCGCCTGACATGTGCGCCTACAATGTCCGGAAGAGCGGCAAGGTCGACTACGATCCGGCCACGGGGCCTGACAAGGCCATGAACCGGCTCCGCGAGGTCGGCATCCTCGTGGTCATTGCGGGACTGATGTACCTGGTCTACTGGCTGGTCAGACGGTACCTGTTCTAGAACACCGACACCCCGTCCACCACCACCACCGGCGTCTGCCGGCTCCCCACCCACATCGGATCACGGCCCACCGCCAGCACTCGGCCCAGCAGGTCGTGGGCGTTGCCGGCGACGGTCATCTCCGGCAGGGGCCCGGTGATCTCGCCACCTTCCACCCGCCACGCCAGCGCCGCGGGCAGCGCGAAGGTACCACCGATCCGGTTGGCCTGGCCGGAGGGCCGCAGCCGTTCGATGAGCAGGCCGTCGCCGATCGCCGCGAGAATTTCTTCCCAGGCAGATGCGCCCGGCTCGAGCACCAGGTTGGAATAGGCCGCCTGCGGTTTGCCGAAGGTTGATCGGCGACCATGTCCCGACGGCGTGGCGCCGACCCGGCCGGCCGTCTCCAGATCATAGATCAGCCCCTCGATCTCACCGGCGAGCACCAGCGGCAGGCGTCGGCTGACCACGCCTTCGTCGTCGATGGGGCGGGAACCCGGGCGCCCATCGAGCAGGGGATCGTCGTGCAGAGTGATCAGCTCGCTGAAAGCGCGGGCGCCGCGCCGGCGCGCGAGCGGCGATCCGCCATGCAGTGCCGACTTTCCGACCAGTGCCTGTTCCACTGGCGTGAGCAGGATGGGCATCGCCGTCGGCAGGAATCCCGCCCGCTGCCGGCCCGCGGGGATCTCGGCCTCACGCTCGGCCCATGCCAGCCGCTGCCGCACCAGCCCCACGAGCTGCTCCAGCTCTGGCAGCGACGGCAGCTCGGCACCGGCGATGGTTCCCTCGATGGTGAGCTGCCTGGCACCGCGGCTCTTGAGCGCCTGCAGCCGAAGCACGACGAGCGACACGTCGTAGCTTGCATCCACGCCCAGGGTGTTCGCCACCCGCACTGACCCGAGCGAACGGGAGATCCGGAGCGACAACTCCGCCCGTTCAGGGCCCAGCCGGTCGCGGATGAGCGTTCCGAGTGCGGCAAGTTCCTGCACCGTCGCCGCGGAAGCCCGTGGTGAGTGGGTCGTCACCTCCGGAAGCGGCACCGGACGCGGGAGCGTCATCACGGCGAGTTCCCCAACGCGGGCGGATTCCAGCGCCCGGTCCAGCAACTCGGCACCATACTCGGTGGTCGTGCCCGCGATCCCTACACGCCCGTCGGAAACCACCCGCAGATTCACGCCATGGCTGGTCGCGGTCGTCGCGGCGACCATGCGCCCCGCGGTGAATGCGAGGGTCGTCGTCTCATCGGTGTTCAGCACCGCATCCGCGACGGTGGCCCTGCGGTCCGCCTGCTCGATCAGGGTCTGGATCATGCTGCGTCCCCGCCGACGGCGACGCCATCGATTCGCAGATGTGGCGCGCCCTCGGAGACCGGGAGCCGGCCGCCCTCCCCCCGACTGCAGGAGCTGGCGAGGTGATTCCAGCGGAAGTCTCCCGCCACCGCGTCGATCCGCGAGAGGGTCTCCACCAGATCGCCCGCAATCACCAGAGGCTTGACCATCTCGGCGAGGTGGCCGTCACGGATGATCTGCCCCCAGCCGGTGGTGAGCGAGAAGCGACCCTGCTGCACCTCGCCGGCCATCGCGTCGCTGATGTAGACGCCGTAGCGGATGCCGCGCAGCAGATCCTCCACGGTGCCGCGGCCGTTGGCGACGTAGGTGTTGGTCAGCCGAGCGCCCGGCACCCGGCGGAATGAGGCGGCGCGGGCGTTCCCCGTGGCCCTGGTCCCGCCGCGCCCGGCGGTCTCCCGGGTGTGCAGCCGGCCGACGAGAACGCCGTGCTGAACAAGCAGGGTGTTCTGGGTCGGCGCGCCCTCGTCGTCAAAGGCGAGCGAACCGGTGAGACTGGAGGCGCTGCCGTCATCGCCGACGGTGAGCAGGTCGGAGCCGACCCGCTGGCCGACGCGCAGGTACTCGGGGCCGTCGGCTTCACCGAGGTGGCCAATCGTCTGGTGCATCAGCGCCCCCACGGCGCGCGGATCGAGCACCACCGGGATCAGCCCCGCCTTCATGCGCGGTGCGGTGAGCAGTCCGATCGCGCGGCGCGCCGCGGTGCGGAAGAGATGATCGGCATCCTGTACCGAGCGCCATCCGCCGCGCACCGCCCACGATTCGAAGGCCCGCTCGAGAAAGCTCTCTTCTCGAGCAACGGCGCCGGCGGCGAGACGGACCTCGGGGCGCAGATCGTAGACCATCAGCCCTTCGGAGGTCGCGATCCAGCGCTCGGTCACCCGGTCCTCGTAGGAGGCGTGGGAATCCACGATGCGCCGGTCGGTCGCGAGCATCTCCTGATTCAGACGTTCAAGCAGCAGCCGCTTCTCGGCGAGCGGCACCAGCCGGGCGTCTCCATCGAGATCGGAAAGATGTTCGGCCGTGCGGATCGGAATGTCGGCGAGGCGGACTGGCTGTTCGACGTGAACGGCGAGGGAGAGTTCGTGGGCACGCGCCACCATGGCCCGGAGCGCTTCGAGACCGGTGAAGCTCGTGATGCCCCAGCCGCGGCCGCGGTTGAGGC
>JBDTTN010000200.1:0-5709 GCA_039930625.1 Gemmatimonadota bacterium
GCTCCCGCTCGATCTCCAGCACATCGGAGAGCTTCCCGGTCCGGGTGGCCAGCAGCTCGATCAGCCGGGATTCCAGCCGGTGACCATTCGCGACTCGCGCGGTGATGTCGGTGAACTCCTCCCCGACGTCCTGCGCGGAGACGTTGACGTACTCCACCCGACCGATGGGGGCCAGCCCACGGGTCAACTCGTCGAATCGTGCCGCGGGGACCTTGATCTCGAGCATGGCGGTACGAAACTGATTGGCACCCAGCTGCATCTGACTGTTCGCGACGTAGCCGCCGACCCGCTCGGCGAGTTGCCTGAGCTGGGCAACTGCCAGTTCCAGGGAATCGATTTCCAGACTCGCCTGGCCGGTCCGGATGATCATCGATGGAATGGCGACGGGATCAGCGCCGATCTGCGGCGGTGCGGCCTGGTTGGCCTCCGCGACGGCATCCGTCGGGACATCACTCCGCAGGGCCACCATTCCGGAGGACTGGCTGGCGGGCGCCGGAGCGGATGGGGCGCCGACTTCGCTGGATGTCTTGGATTCCTCCGGAGCCTTGCTGTAGAGGCCGCCGCAGCCCATCAGGGCCAGCATCAGGAGCACGGTGTGCCGTGGGGTGGGGCGCATCTGGTCCTCGTTGGGGTTATGGTAGGGCGAGGATGCGCGGGGTTGGGCCGGTTGCACAGCGGGCGTGGGCGGCACGGCAGGGGCGCCCTCCGCCCGCACGAGTAGGGGCGCCCGGTGGGTCGCCCCTACTCGTGCCGCAATGCCTCGACCGGATCCATGCGCGCCGCACGATTCGCGGGAATCAGCCCGAAGCTGAGACCGATAGCGATACTTACTAGAGTCGCCAGCACGGCGCTCCACAGCGGGACACCTGACTGGAGGTTGAGCACCTGCTTCAGGAGCTGGCCGACGCCCAATCCCACCATGATGCCGATCAGGCCGCCGACAAAGGTGAGAGTCGCGGCTTCTACCAGGAATTGCCACAGAATCTCCCGATTAGTGGCACCCACCGCCTTTCGGAGCCCGATCTCGCGGGTCCGGTCGGTCACTGAGACCATCATGATGGCCATCACCCCGATCCCGCCGACCAGCAGGGCCACGCTCGAGAGCGCCACCATCACGCCGAAGAATGCGGTCGTCAGGCTGCTGATTGTATCCAGGATCTGGTCCTGGGTGATCACGTCGAAGGTGTTGGGCACCCCGGGCCGCAGGCGTCGCTCGCGGCGCAGGGCCGCGATGGTCAGATCCTTCGCGTTCGGCACGGGAATCTGCGGCCACGCCTTCACGGACAGAAAGAGGCCGTTGGTCTCGTCGTAACGGAAGTTGTACTTGGCGGTCCGGAAGGGGATGATCGCGCCGATCTGCTGGCCAGGCGGCTCGAAGATGTTGGCAGGCCGCTGGTAGATGCCGATGACCGTGAGCGCCACGCCCCCGATCCGGATTCGCTTACCCATTGCGTCGGTCCGGCCGAAAAGCCGCGCCGCGGATTCGTCCTCCAGCACCACCACCGCGTCTCCGGTCATCTCGGATGGGGAGAAGAAACGCCCCCGGAGCAGTGTCCCTCCCAGAACCTCCATGTAGTGCTCGTCGGCACCGTATACCGTCATCGTCTGTGTGGAGACACCCTGATAGGTCATCTTCTGGAACAGCTGCACCCAGATGGCGGCGTACTGGATCTCGGGGACCCGGCGGAGCGCCTCGGCATCGGACTCCCGGAGCGGCGGGCGGATGCGCACCTCGTATGGCAGGTTGTCGGGATTGAGTGGGGTCTGGGAGAAGAACCGCATCACGTAGAGGGCGTTGGGTCCAGCGGTGGTCATCGCGTTGAAGATCTGGGCCTGGATGCCTTCCACGATGGATGCCATCGCCATGACGGTGGAGACGCCGATCACCACGCCCAGAATGGTCAGGGCGGAGCGCAGCTTGTTGTTCCACAGGGCATCGATCGCGATCGCGATGCCTTCATCAATGTTGCGAAGGATCATGCGTGCAGCCCTGGCCGGTGCGCCATGCTCACTCGACCCGAAGGGCGGTGATGGGATCCAGCCGTGCGGCTCGGCTCGCAGGAAAAACACCGAAGATGATCCCGGTTCCGGCCCCGAGGAGCAGGGCGAGCCCGATCGACCACCCGGTCACCCTGGCGGGGAGCGGGGTGAACTCCGAAACGGCGAGGCTCAGGAGCCAGCCGCCAACCACGCCACCGACCCCACCCAGTGTCGAGAGCACGATCGCCTCCACCAGGAATTGGCGCCGGATGTCCCTCCGGGTGGCGCCGAGCGACTTTCGAATGCCGATTTCGCGGGTCCGCTCGTTTACGGACATCAGCATGATGTTCATGATGACGATCCCGCCTACCACGATGCCGATGCAGACCACGGCCGGCACGACGGTGAACAGCACCTTGGTCAGGCTCTGCCAGAATGCCACCAGCGCATCGGCCTTGTCGACGGTGAAATCGTTGGCTTCTCCGGGACGGAGCCGATGCGAGAGCCGCATCGCCTCCTCCGCGCGGTTCATCGCCTCGGTGAGGTCCGCCCCATCCGCCATCTTCACCGACACCGTTGTCGTCTTGCGACGGCCGTAAAGCATCTCGAATGTGGTGATTGGCAGCAGGGCAAAGCCGTCGAAAGACTGACCCAGCACCCGCCCCTTCTTGGCAGTGACCGCCTTGATGGTCATCTCCCGACCTCCGATGCGCACCTTGCGACCAATCGCCAGCTCGGGTCCGCCGAAGAGCTTGTCGGCCACGTCGAAACCCAGCACCGCCACCGGCCTGCGCTCGTGCACATCCTGATCCGCGAGCGGGTCGCCCGCGATGAAACGATAGTCCTGGACCGTCTGGTAGGGCGCTGTCACGCCGAAAACGAGGACGTCGCCGACTGTGCGGTTGCGGAAGCTGATGTCACTGGTGGGGGTGGGCCAGCCGGACTGCATTGATACGGCCAGCGCGTCCGGGATGCGCTGCCGAACGGCCTCCGCATCGTCCCGCGTCAGCCGCGGCCGTTTGGCGATCTCGCGGACCTCGTCATCGCTGAGGAGGCCAACGGCGATCGGGGTGCGCCTAACCTGGAAGGCATTGGTGCCGATGACGGCGCCGGTGACGTTTTCCTTGACGTAGGCATTCATCCCCTGGATCACCGCGACCACGGTGACCAGGAAGCCCACGGAAACGATGATACCGAGCAGGGTGAAGAAGCTGCGGAGCTTGCTGCTGAGAATGGACTGGATGGCGAGTCGAAGGGCTTCACTGAGCGGCATGCGGACAATCTACCAATCCGCGGTGGGAATTGAGAAGCCGCGTGTGGGCGAGGCTGCCAGTACCGTTCGCATTCCCGATTCCCCGTCTCCTGTTTCCCATTTCCGGTTTCCCGTCGTTCTACTCGTAACGCAGCGCCTCCACCGGGTCCAGCTTGCTCGCCTTGCTGGCGGGATAGAGCCCGAAGACGATGCCGGTGAACGTCGAGGCCAGCACTGCCGCGCCCACGGACCAGAGCGGGACGAGGGCGGGGATGGGTGTAAACTTGTTGACGGCCAGAGAAATCAGGCCGCCGAGTATCATGCCGGCGACTGCGCCCACCAGGGTCAACGTCGCAGCCTCGACCAGGAACTGGAACATGATTTCCCGCCGCGTCGCCCCCAGTGCCTTCCGAACTCCGATTTCGCGAGTCCGCTCGGTCACGGAGATCATCATGATCGCCACTACCCCGACGCCGCCGACCATCAGCCCTACGCTGGAGAGCACCACCATTACCAGGAAGAACCCGCTGGTCATCTTGCTGAAGGATTCCAGGATCTTGTCCTGGGTCACCACCGCGAAATTGTTCTCCTGGGACGGCTTGAGTCCGCGGGAAACCCGCAGCGCGGCGATGACCTGGTCCTGCGCCTCGAAGACCGTGGCCTCCTCGGTGGGCATGACCGCGATGTCCATCCACCCGCGCCAGTAGTCGGCGACCTTGGTGAAGGTGGAATGGGGGATGTAGCACTGCGGCGACGGCTCACCGCCAAAGACGGAGCTCGGCTCGGTATAGACGCCGACGACATCAAACGGCCGACCGAAGATCTTGACCCGCTTGCCCACCGGATCGAGGCCGGGGAAGAGGTCCTGGGCGAGTTTCTCGTTGAGCACCACAACGGCCGAACTGGCCGCCTCCTCAAGGTCGGTGAAGTTGCGTCCCTCAGCCATGGCGCCGCCCTGGACCGCCGTCCAGGAGGCGCTGAAGCCAGTCACATTCACGCTGGTGAGCTTGTGGTCGCCATAGGAAACCGGACCACTGGTGCCCTCGCGCCAGGCAACTTCGCGAATGCCCGGCAGGGTCCGGATGAGGTGCGCCTCCTCCACGGTGAGCCAGGGATTGCGGCGCCAGGGAGAGAGCTCGTCGGAACCGTCGGAGATGTTGAGCCCGCCCTGGAAGAATCGGTTGACCATGAAGGTCTTGGGGCCGAGGCTTTCCAGTTCCTTCTCGACGCCGCGATTGATGCCGGTCACCATCGAGGCCATCGCGATCACGACCATGACTCCGATGGCCACGCCAAGGATGGTCAATGCCGCCCGGACCTTGTTGGCGCGGAGCGAGTCGAGGGCGATCCCTACCCCTTCGAAGAGTCGGCCTATCGACATTTGGGCTCCTGTCCGGTCATTCGGCGCGGAGGGCGGTGATGGGATCGAGCCGGGCGGCGCGGCTCGCCGGATAGACCCCGGCGATGATACCCACGCCCATTCCGAGGGCCACTCCCACGATGATGGACCAGGGAGCGACCGCGGCGGGGAGAGGCGTCAGCGCCCGCACCGCGAACGCCAGCGCGATGCCGGCACCCACACCGAGACCGGCCCCGACAGTGGACAGTGTCGCGCTTTCGATGACGAACTGGGCCAGGATATCGCGCCGCTTGGCGCCCAGTGCCTTGCGGATGCCGATCTCCCGGGTCCGCTCCGCGACGGCCATGAGCATGATATTCATGATGACGATGCCGCCAACGACCAGCGAGATCGCCACCAGGCCGGGCAGCGCCAGGAAGAGGATCCGCGAGATCTTCTTCCATCCTTCCAGCGCTCCCGCGGCGTTCTGCAGTCCGAAATTATTCTCCTCGCTCGGCTTGAGTCCCCGCTTGGTGCGCATCAGGGCCTCGGTCTCGTCCATCGCGGCGAACATCATCGCCGGGTTCGCCGCCTTGATCTCCAGCTCGTCGAGGACATTGAGCGGACAGATGTAGCGCCGTGCGGGTGCCCGGAAGGGCATCACCGCGAACTTGTCGAGCGACAGCCCGAACAGGGTGCCTCGCCGCGCCGCCACGCCGATCACCCGGTACGGGAGGCCGCGAATCGTGACATCTCTCCCCAGGGGATCGAGGCCGGCGAAGAGCTTCTCGCCCACTTCACTGCCGAGGACGACCACCGGGGCCCCCACCCGCTGTTCCTGCACCGTGAAGATGCGGCCGCTGGCGATGTCGAGGTTCTTGATCTCGAAGTAGGTGGGTTCCGTGCCGATCAGCTCGATGTCCTTCGCCTGCTTGCCGTTGTAGCCGAGGACCATGCGGTCGGAGCAGTACTTGGCCGCCACCACCGGGGTCTTGAGCCGCTCGACGACGTAGTCCGCATCCGAATAGGTGATCCGGGGCCGGCGCATCCAGGCCCGCCACATGTCATCAGTGATATTTCCCGAATTGAAGTTCGGGAAGCGCCGCAGGGTGAAGGTGTTCAGGCCGATCAGCCGGTT
>JBDTTN010000201.1:0-5697 GCA_039930625.1 Gemmatimonadota bacterium
GCCGCTCGTGCACAGCTCACCCAGCCGGTCGATGAGCGGGAATGAGGGGCGGCGCACGTGACCCAAGGGGCCGTCCTGCATATGTTTGCCTCCAGTAAACGGGGGCGCCGCGGAACTGCGGACGCTCAGCTTTCCGCTCTTCTGGCTAGCACGAAGCGCGCCCCGACTTGCCGGTGTGCTCTCGATCACTCACCTCCCGTGTCGGTCCTCCGATGATTCATCTTCAGGGTTCGCTCGCCGTCGTCCTCCTCGCCGCGCTGGTCGGCTCCGCCGGAGCACAACAGACCCGGGCCGAGCGGACCGGCGGTGCGGAGACCTCGACCTACGGCGATGTCATCGCCTTCGTCGATTCGCTCGCGACTCGGACCTCCTCCATCCGGGTCGGCATACTCGGCGCGAGTCCGGAGGGAAGGCCGCTGCCATATGTGATCGCGGCGCGCCCGATGATCGACTCTCCCGGCGACGCCCAGCGCACCGGCAAGCCCATCATCTATATCCAGGGGAACATCCACAGCGGCGAGGTGGAGGGGAAAGAGGCCGCGCAGGCGCTGCTGCGAGACCTCACGGTGGGACGCCTGCAGCCGCTGCTCGACAGCGTGATCCTGATCGTGGTGCCGATCTACAACGCTGACGGCAATGAACGCTTCGGCCCCGGGGAACGGAATCGCCCCGGACAGAACGGACCTGCGATCGTCGGTCCGAGCGTGAACGGCCAGGGACTCAACCTCAATCGCGACTACGTGAAGCTGGAAGCGCCCGAGACCCGCGCCTCCTACGCGCTGCTCAACGCCTGGGAGCCCGATCTCTTCATCGATCTCCATACCACCAATGGCAGCTATCACGGCTATGCCCTGACCTGGTCGCCGGGACTCAACCCCAATTCGAGCCCCGCGAACGACTACAGTCGCGATCACTTCCTCCCCGCTGTACGCGAGCGACTGAAGAAGCGCGACCGGCTGGAGACCTTCCCCTACGGCAACTTCCGCAACCAGGACCCCGACTCGCTCGTGTTGGGCTGGGAGACCTACGATGCGCGCCCGCGCTTCGGCACCAACGCCATGGGGCTCCGTGGCCGGATCGCCATCCTCAGCGAGGGCTACAGCAACGATTCCTTTTCGGAGCGCATCCGGGCGACCTATCTCTTCCTGCGAACGATTCTCTCGCTCGCGGCCGAGGAGCGGAGCAGTGTGAAGCGGGTGGTGGCGGCATCGGCGGCGTGGCGGCCCGATTCGATCGCGATCCGCTCAACCTTTGCGCCGCCCTCGCAGCAGGATGTGATCGCCGAAATCACCGCGTCTGACGGGGACGGGAGCAATGGCTTTGCGCGGCGGCGTCGGACCGGGGTGTTCCGCACCATCCGCATGCCGGTGTTCGACCGTTTCATCGCCGCCGCCCGCGTCGCCCGTCCCGCCGGCTACCTGCTGCCGCCGCAGCACGCGCCGCTGGTGGCGCTGCTGCGGACCCAGGGTGTGCTGGTGCACCGGCTGGGCGGCGCGTGGCAGGGTGAGGCGGAGGCCTTCATGGTCGACAGCCTCGCCGTGGCGCCGTTTGTCTTCGAGGGGCATCGCACCATCACGGTCATCGGCCGCTGGGCGCCGCGCCCCGCCGCCACCGCAGCCGGCTGGTACTACGTCTCCACCGATCAGCGCCTCGGCGTCTTCGCCGCATGCCTGCTCGAGCCCGGATCGGAGGACGGCTACGCGACCTGGAACTACCTCGACCGCGATCTCCGGCGCGGGGAGGAGGCGCCGATCCTCAGGCTCCGATCGGCGCCCGACACTCCGATGACGCTGGTGGAGTGAGCCGGAAACCCCAGCGACAGGTCTTCACTGCATGCTCAAGCTCCGCACCAGAGCCCCGGCTTTTTCGCTTCCCTCCGACGGCGGCGGCCAGGTCTCCCTGAAGGATCTCCGGGGGAAACCGGTGGTACTCTATTTCTACCCCAGGGACGATACCAGCGGCTGCACCACAGAAGCCTGCGAATTCCGCGACAGCTGGAAGAGCGTCCGGGCGACCGGAGCGGTGATCCTCGGCGTATCGCCGGACAGTGTCGCCTCACACAAGAAGTTCAAAGCCAAGTTCAAGCTCCCCTTTCCCCTGCTGGCCGACGAGGACCACGCCGTCGCCGAGGCCTACGGCGCCTGGGGCGAGAAGAGCATGTACGGCAGGAAATACATGGGGGTGCTGCGCAGTACCTTCGTGATCAACGCGGCGGGAAAGATCGTGACGATCTTCGAGAAAGTGAGGGTGAAGGGACACGCCGCTGAGGTACTGGCAGCGCTCCGGGACGTCGAGGGATGATCTAGCTCCTTTGGTGGAGGCCCACGATCGCATAACACTAAGGATGGATTGCCGCCCCACGGGCAGCCGACTAACGTCGGAACTGCTGCACTAACACACTATTGGGGGTGGTATGCATCCGAAGTCTCTGCTGCTCACTGGCGCGCTGCTGTTAGCCTCCGCGGCGCCTGCTCTTGCTCAGAAGGCCGGAACGGTTGAAGTCGGCTTCTTCGGGCGGTACACCAAGTTCGACAACACCCTCAATTTCGAGAATCGGGTCGGGATCGGCGGGCGGCTCGGCGTGTTCGTGATGTCGAATTTCTCGGTCGAGGGCGACGCGTCCTATACCGCGACGGCGTCGCAGGGCGACGATTTCATCCGCTACATCCCGATCCACGCCCGGCTGCTCTTCAACATCCCCGCCGGCGAGCACACTGCCTTTCTGGTCGGCGCGGGCTACGTTCGCAACCTCTTCCGCAAGAGCTATCGCGAGACCAACAGCGGCGTCGGCGGACTCCTCGGGCTCAGGCTCGGCATGGGGGATCTGCTCTCGATCCGGCTGGATGCGACCGGCGACTACATCCCGACGGCCGAGACCGTCAATCCGCAGTTGGCCGGCATCACGGCCAAGAAGTCCAATTTCCATCTCGGTGGCCAGGCCGGACTGTCGCTGCTCATCGGCGGCAAGCGTGACGGAGACCGGGACCGCGACGGCGTGAAGAACTCCCTCGACCAGTGCCCTGATACCCCCGCCGGCGACGCGGTGGACGCCAAAGGCTGCAGCCTCCCCAAGGACAGCGATGGCGATGGGGTGACCGACAATCTCGATCGCTGCCCGAACACCCCGGCGGGTGATCGGGTGGATGCCTCGGGCTGCACCCTGCCCAAGGATGCCGACGGCGACGGTGTGGTGGATGCGCTCGACAAGTGCCCCAACACCCCGGCCGGTACCCCCGTGGATGCCACCGGCTGCACCGCGGATGCCGACCACGACGGTGTGGCGGACTCCATCGACAAGTGCCCGGACACTCCGGCCGGCACGCCAGTGGATGCCACCGGCTGCGCCAAGGACACCGACAAGGACGGTGTGCTGGACAGCGCCGACAAGTGCCCCAACACGCCGGTTGGTACCCCAGTTGACATGAACGGCTGCCCGCCTGACGGCGATCATGACGGCGTGCCTGACGGAATCGACCGGTGCCCGAGAACGCCGACCGGCACGGACGTGGATGCGGTGGGTTGCACCGTGCTCTTCAAGGAGGGCAAGCCGCTGGTACTGCAGGGTGTGAACTTCCGCACCGGCAAGGCGATCCTGCTCCCCGAGTCGAACGACATCCTCGACCGCGTGGCCGAATCGCTGGTGGCCAACCCGGAGGTCACCATTGAAGTGGGTGGTCATACGGACATCACCGGCAGCGTGGCGACCAACGTGCGGCTCTCCCAGGCCAGGGCCGTGGCGGTGCGCGATTACCTGATCAGCAAGGGCGTGGCAGGCACCCGGATCACCGCGAAGGGCTATGCCTCCACGGTCCCGGTTGCGGACAACACCAGCGTGGAAGGCCGCGCCGCGAATCGCCGTGTGGAGCTGACCAAGACGAATTGACGCATGGCGCCGAGGCATGGCTCGGCCGTTTCGGGCCACGCCTTGGCGGGCTCCACTGCCTGTCTTGAAAAAGGAACCGGGGGCGGGGTCGACATTGCATCGTCGACTCCGCTCCCGGTCTGTTCCTGCCACCGGGGTGGCGTCTTCCGAGCGGATTCAGTGGGTGGAAGCCGGCACTATGAAGACGTGAGTCACATCACATCATCTGCCTAACGGGATGAGGTGCGATCCATCCTAAGAGCGATTGCCGGCAGTGGGCCAACCGGGTAGAGTCGGACTGGGGAAATTTGCTTGCTCATCAAGGGGGGCTTCATGCGTGTGAGGACTGGTCTATTAGCGGGTCTGCTGCTGCTGACCGCGGCGATGCCGATGTACGCTCAGAAGGCGGGAGCCGTGGAAATCGGCGGCTTCGCTCGCTACACCAAATTCGACAAGGCACTCAACTTCGACAATCGCATTGGCTTCGGCGGGCGCCTGGGCATCTTCGTGCTGAGCAATCTCGCCCTTGAGGGAGATGTCTCCACCACGACGACTCACAGCCAGGGCGGTACCGAGGTCAAGTATGTGCCGGTGCACGCTCGCCTCGTCTACAACATCCCGCTGGCCGAGCACTCCGCATTCCTGCTCGGCGCGGGATACGTGCGCAACCTGTTCCGGACCGGCTATCGCGAAACCAACAGCGGCTTCGCCGGACTGGTCGGTCTTCGCTTCGGCCTGGGCAGCGTGCTCGCGCTGCGCTTCGACGGCACCGGTGATTACATCCCGACCGCCGAGACGGTCAATCCGCAGCTGGCCGGCATCACCGCCAAGAAGTCCAATTTCCACCTGGGTGGTCAGGCCGGCCTGTCGCTGATCTTTGGCGGCAACCGGGATGGCGACAAGGATCATGACGGCGTGAAGAACTCCGTCGATGCCTGTCCCGCGACGCCGGCGGGTGATGCCGTCGATGCCTCAGGTTGCAGCCTGCCGAAGGATGCCGACCACGACGGTGTGGTGGACAACCTCGATCGCTGCGCCAACACGCCGGCCGGCGACATGGTCGACGTCACCGGATGCACGATGCCCAAGGATGCCGACGGCGATGGTGTCATCGATGCCAAGGACAAGTGCCCGAACACTCCGGCTGGCACCGCTGTGGATGCGACCGGTTGCACCCGTGACGCTGATGGCGACGGCGTGGCCGACGCACTCGACAAGTGCCCGAACACTCAGCCCGGCACTCCAGTGGATGCCACCGGCTGCGCCAAGGACACGGACAAGGACGGCGTGCTGGACAGCGCCGACAAGTGCCCCAACACTCCGGCCGGTACCCCCGTCGATTTGACGGGTTGCCCCAAGGATGGCGATCACGACGGCGTGCCTGATGGCATCGATCGGTGCCCCAACACGACCGCCGGTACCAACGTCGACGCCGTGGGTTGCACGGTGCTCTTCAAGGAAGGCAAGGCCCTGGTTCTGCAGGGCGTGAACTTCCGCACCGGCAAGTCGCTCCTGCTCCCGGAGTCGAACGTCATTCTCGATCGTGTGGCGGAGTCGCTGGTCGGGAACCCGGATGTGCGGATCGAGGTGGGTGGCCATACCGATATCACCGGCAGCAAGGCCACGAACGTGCGGCTCTCGCAGGCCCGGGCCGATGTGGTTCGTGCCTACCTCATCAGCAAGGGCGTGGCGGCGGATCACGTCACCGCCAAGGGTTACGCCTCGACGGTTCCGATTGCGGACAACACCAGCGTGGAAGGCCGTGCGGCGAACCGCCGTGTGGAGCTGACCAAGACCAACTAGCCTCACCGGTTGGGGGCCGGGGCCGGGACGAA
>JBDTTN010000202.1:0-5685 GCA_039930625.1 Gemmatimonadota bacterium
CCCGCCGCCTGCACGTTCAGTCGCAGGTTGATCTGTGAACCGGCGGCAGTCGCCGCCGCGATCAGCGCCGCCATCACCGAATCCCCGATCGTCGAGGGCGGTCCCTGCCGCGCTGCCCGGTGCGCCAACTGCGCCACCTGGCGCGAGATCAGCACGACATCGGACGGGACTCGCGCCGCCTTGCGCCATGCCTTGGCCAGCTTCTCCGCTCGTGCCAGCTCGGTACCCTCCGTCGCTCGCCGCGCCGCGATGACCGCGAGAAAGGCCTTCGCGTCCTCATCCGCCAGGTCCAGTAGCCGAAGCCGCGCCCGGTCCGCCGATTCCACCAGGTCGGCGAGTCCGAGGTTGTCCTCGCTCTTCACCCGCGCCAGCCGACCCACCATCCCGGTGAGTGCGGCCGCAAGAGCGGCGCTCACCGCGGCGACGGAACCGCCCGCCGGGGCAGGCGTGGCGGAGGCAACGGCGTCGGCGAATTGCGCCAGGGTAAGATCGTCAGCCATGTTGATTCCGTTGGTGGTGGAGAATCGCAACTCGCGCTCGGCTAGCCGCGACCAGGTGTGGGCCCCTGCATTACCTGCAGCAACCAGGCATGGATCGCGGGATTGCCGGCTACAACCTCCGCATGCTCGACGCCGAGGTCCCGACCCGCGAAGTCGGTGACTCGGCCCCCCGCCTCACGGACCAGCAGGATACCCGCCGCGATGTCCCAGGCCGAAAGCCGCTGCTCCCAGAAGCCCTCGAAGCGGCCGGCGGCGACATCGGTGAGGTCGATCGCCGCGGAACCGGGGCGCCGCACACCTGAGGAAGCCTGCGTCACCCGGGTGAACTGGCCGAGGTAATCACCCAGCCTCGAGAAGTCCTGATAGGGAAACCCGGTGCCGACCAGCGCGTGCGCCGGATCGGTGATGGTCGACACCCGGATCGGCGCGCCATTCTCCTGGGCGCCCCCACCGAGTGTCGCGGTCGTCAGGCGGTCGAGCGGGACATGGAGCACGGCCGCCGCCTGCAGCACGCCATCGACGGCGGCGGCGATGGAGACCGCAAAGGCGGGGAAGCCATGCAGGAAGTTCGTCGTCCCGTCGAGCGGATCCACGATCCACACCAGGCCGCGGGTCACCACCTCCGGACTCAGCTCCTCGCCCACGACCGTGGAGCCGGGCGCCCCTTCGGTGAGGATCCGGGTGATCATCTTCTCGGAGGTACGGTCGACTTCCGTCGCCCAGTCGGCTCGGCCCTTGGCGGTCCAGAGGCGTGGATCGCTGGGCCGGTCCACCCGCCGGAGGTAGTCCCCCGCCGCCCGGCACGCCGTGGTGGCGAGAGGCAGTAAGTCATTGGCCGATGGCATATTGCGTGCGATCCCTCCGTCCGATAGCATTCCCCGATGCCGCGAATCTTCTCCGGAATCCAGCCCTCGGGCGAGCTCCATATCGGCAACTGGCTCGGCGCGGTGCAGAACTGGGTCCGCCTGCAGCAATCCTATGAATGCTTCTTCTGTGTTGTCGATCTGCATGCCATCACCGGCAAGTACGATGCGGGCTCACTCGCCCGCCGCACCCGCGAGATGGCGGTCGGTCTGCTGGCGGCGGGGATCGATCCCGATCGGGTGACGCTGTTCGTGCAGTCGCACGTGCCGGAGCACTCCGAACTCCAGTGGCTGTTCAATACCGTCACGCCGATCGGTGAACTGGAGCGCATGACGCAGTTCAAAGATAAGTCTACCCGCTTCGAGAGTGTGCCCGCCGGGGTCCTCAATTATCCCGTGCTCATGGCGGCGGATATTCTCCTCTACCGGGCCGACCTGGTACCCGTCGGAGAGGACCAGGTGCAGCACCTGGAGCTGACGCGCGAAATCTGCCGCAAGTGGAATGCGGAGTTCGGCGGTGGCGAGAACTACTTTGCGGAACCGCAACCGATGCTGACCGAGGCCAAGCGCATCATGGGCCTCGACGGCCAGGCCAAGATGTCGAAGAGCCTCGGCAATACGATCGGCATGCTGGAATCGCCCGACGAGGTGTGGAACAAGCTGCGCCCCGCGAAGACGGACCCCGCGCGGGTGCGTCGACAGGACCCCGGTAACCCGGAGGTCTGCAATATCTTTTCGCTGCACAAGTACTTCTCGCCGCCCGAGACGGTGGCGCTGGTGGACGCGAACTGCCGCAGCGCCGGGTGGGGCTGCATCGACTGCAAGAAGGTCCTGGCGGACAACCTGAACGCGACGCTGGCTCCGTTCCGCGCCCGCGCGGCGGAGTATCACGCCAATCCCGATCGGGTGGAGCAGGTGCTGGGAGATGGGGCAGTACGGGCGCGCCGCATCGCGCGCGATACCATGGCGGGCGTCCACGAGCGGATGGGGTTCTTGCCGCCGCGGGGTGACATGTAGCATCGGGGCCCGTACCGGCCCGATCCTGAATCCAGAACTGCGAGGGCGGGCCCTGGGCCCGCCCGCCTCCGGTAAACCCATGGAAAAAATCATCAAAGCCGCCGTCGAGCGAGGCGCCTCCGACCTGCACATCAAGGCCGGCGACGTCTTCCGCGCCCGCATCAACGGCAAGCTCGTCCCGCTCACCAAGCAGCGCCTGACCCCCGACCAGACCCGGGCCATCGCGCTCAAGCTGCTGCCCAACGAAGACGATCGCTCGCGGCTGGATCAGCTCAAGGACTTTGACTGCTCCTGGGGCATGCCGGGCGTCGGACGGTTTCGGGTGAACGTCCTGCGGCAGCGTTCGTCATTCATGGTGGTGATGCGGGTGATTCCCTTCACGGTTCCTACCGCGGAGGAGCTGCGCCTTCCGCCAGTCGTCGCCAGCCTCGCCGAACTCGAACAGGGACTGCTGCTGGTGACCGGCGTTTCCGGCAGCGGCAAGAGCTCCACTGTGGCGGCGATGCTCAACCATATCAATCAGAATCTGCAGCGGCACATCGTGACGATCGAGAATCCGATCGAATTCCTCCACCGCGATGTGAAATGCTCTGTGACCCAGCGCGAAGTCGGAGTGGACACCGAGAGCTTCGCGGTCGGGCTGCAGGCGGCGCTGCGCCAGGATCCCGATGTGATCGTGATCGGCGAGATCTCCGACCACGAAACGCTCGACACCGCCATCAAGGCCGCCGAGCGCGGGCATCTCGTGATATCCACCCTGCCTACCGCGGATGTGGCCAGCACCATCGCGCGGCTGTATTCCATGTTTCCCAGCGTGGAGCGGGAGATTGGACAGGTCCGGCTCTCCGAGGTACTGCGCGGGGTGCTCGCGCAACGCCTGGTCCCCACCCGGGACGATGGCGGGCGCGTGGTCGCGGTCGAAGCGCTCGTGGCCACCCCAACGATCCGCTCGATCCTGCGCGATCCCGAGCGCATCCACTCCCTCCGGACCGCGATGTTCGAGGGCGGCGAAGACGGCATGCAGACCTTCGAACAATGCGCCGAGAAACTTCGGACTGACGGCGTGATCTCGGCCGAGACGGCTACCGCACTCGGCGCGTGAAGGCTCGCGAGCTCTTCTCGGCGCTCATCGCCCTCCCGCGTGAAGCCGGCACTCCCGCCACGACGGCCGCACGTGGCCTGCTGATCGGACACCTCACCGGCCTGGGCTACGACGTCCGGGAGCTGAGATTCGACTTCCAGCCCTCCACCCTGAATGCCTTTCCTCTGCTCGGTGCCGGACTCGGCTGGCTCACCCTGCTCGAGATACCGCTGCTCCTGATCGGCAATCTGCCGGGGCTGCTCGCCCCGCTCGTCTGGTGCAGCGGTGCAATTGCCCTCGGCCTCCTCGCGTGGGGGATTGGCACCGGCATTGAAGTGCCAGGGGCCGAACGCCGCGAAGATGCCAATATCGTGGCCACTCGGGGCGCCGAACCGGTACGGCGCTGGATCATCGCCCACGTCGATACCAAGGCCCAGGGCCACTCCATGGCGGGTCGCCTGGCGGCTGTGTGGGTGATCATCCTTGCCGGTCTCCTGATGACCGCCCTCACGCTCTGGAGAGTCGCCGGCGGTGCCCCGATCCCCTCAGCCCCCGTCGCCGCGGCGGCTGGCCTCTCCCTGGCCGCCGGTGCGCTGGCGGGGCGGGGGCGGCTCCGAGGCACCTCCCTAGGTGCGCGGGACAATGGAACCGGCCTGCTGGCGGCGCTGCTTGCCGCCGAGGGCACCCGGGAGGAGGGAGTGGGGTTTCTGTTCACCGGCGCCGAGGAGTTCGGCATGGTGGGCATGCGGGCCTTCCTGCGGGATGAGGGAAGCCTAGGAGCGGCGGAGGTCCTCAATCTCGATACCATCACCGATCGGGGGGCACTCTACCTGGTGGCGCACGATGACCGCGGCCGTACCCTCGCGGAGGAACTGCTGCCGGCATTCCGGGGTGCAGCACCGAGGGTGGTCGTGCGGCGGTTGCCGATCGGCATCATGACCGACAGCCTCCCGGTGGCGCGGGCGGGATCACGGGCCGTGACGATTGCCCGGCTCGATTGGAGCGACCTCCAGCGGCTCCATACCAGCCGGGACACGACCGAAGAACTGGGCCTCGAGACTGCCGAGGCCGTGGGCCGGGTGATCGCAGCGCTCGAGCTGCAACGGCGTTGACAACCTCTTTTCCGCGCCTAGCTTTCACCAGAGGATACATCGGGGCCCCAGCCGGGGGCCCCTTTCTTTTGTGCCATAGCCAGAATGTTCAATCCAAAGACGCACTGTGTAGTGGTCGTCGGCGCCCAGTGGGGCGACGAAGGCAAAGGGAAGCTGGTGGACGTGCTCGCCGAGCGGGCGGACTTCGTGGTCCGCTATCAGGGCGGTGCCAACGCCGGCCACACCGTCTGCATCGGCGACGCCCAGTTCATTCTGCAGCAGATTCCCTCCGGTATCCTGCACGATAGCTGCTCCTGTGTCGTCGGCAACGGCGTCGTCCTGGATCCGGAGACATTTTTTCTGGAGCTGGACGGGCTGGCCGCGAAGGGGGTGCACGTGCAGGGGCGGATCTTCGTGTCGGACCGCGCCCACCTTGTGCTGCCGTACCACAAACTGCTCGACAAGGCCCATGAACGGAGCCAGAAGATCGGCACGACGGGGCGGGGCATCGGGCCCGCGTACGAGGACAAGTATGGCCGGCGGGGCATCCGGGTCGGCGACCTGCGCCATCTCGATTCCGCCAAGGCCGTCATCTCCGAGCGGGTGGCCTGGGCCAATCAGTTGCTCACGCTGATGGGCGGCTCGGAGCCCGCGAACGAGGCAGCGCATCACGAACTCCTCGAGCGACTGGCTCCGCGACTGCTCCCGCTGGCTTCCGACACCGGCTACCTGGTGCACACCGCTCTCAAGGAGGGTCGCCGGGTGCTCCTGGAAGGTGCCCAGGGCGCGCTTCTCGATGTCGACCATGGCACCTACCCGTTCGTGACTTCCTCGAATACGACAGCGGGCGGGGCCGCCACCGGCGCCGGCATCGGCCCGACCGCGATTGATGAAGTGCTCGGCGTGGTGAAGGCCTATACCACCCGCGTCGGCAACGGCCCGTTGCCAACCCAGGCGGAGCCCGAGGTCGAGGAGCAATTGCGCAAGCTCGGCGGCGAGTTCGGCGCGGTGACGGGTCGACCGCGGCGCTGCGGCTGGTTCGACGCGACGGTGGTGCGCTATTCCGTGCGGGTCAATGGGCTCACCGGCCTCGCCGTCACCAAGCTCGATGTGCTGGACACCTTCGGAGAGAT
>JBDTTN010000203.1:0-5657 GCA_039930625.1 Gemmatimonadota bacterium
CGAGCGGTGCCATCGCGCTCGCTCGGCGGATCCTGACGAGGAGGTAGAGGAGCGCCCCGATCCCGCCCAGCAGGTGCAGGGCGTGCAGCGCGGTCAGCACGTAGAAGAACCCGCTGTTGGGCGTCGTGGCGAGGTAGAGCCCCTGCCCGGCCAGCGCGCGCCAGGCGAGCACCTGCCCCCCAAGGAACAGCACACCCAGCAGCAGGGTCAGCTGCAGCCAGCCGGCTCCCCCGCCCTTGCCCGATTCGGCCCAGCCGCTGGTCAGCCGCTTCCGTCCCACGGCAAAGGTGCCGCTGCTCGCGAGCAGCAGCAGGGTATTGAGGTACAGGATCGGCGGCAGGGTGATGCTCTGCCAGTCGGAGCCGGAGCCCTGCCGCACCACCATCGCGCTGGTATAGGCCGCGAACGACATGGTGATCGTCGCGATGCCGATCCAGACCCCGGTCCGCGCCGGAGCCCCGGGTGTCACGGCGTTGCTCGCGGTCACGTGGCTGCACCGTCGGGATCGGCCTGCATGATGTAGTCGCCCTTCGGTCCCTGCATACCGTACTCGTTAGGCCCGTGGCGCACCACCGGGTGCTGCCCGCCGAAGTTGTCGAAGGGCGGTGGCGAGGGGATCGACCACTCCAGCGAGGTCGCCTCCCAGGGATTCTCCGGCGCCTTGGCTCCGCGGAACCGGCTCCAGATCAGGTTGATCAGAAAGAGGAGCTGCACCGCACCGGTGAACAGCGCCGCCATGGTGATGAACCGGTGCAGCGGCAGCGACCCCTTCATGTAGTCGTCGGTGAAGGCGGAGTAGCGCCTGACATTCCCGGCGAGACCGAGATAGTGCATCGGCATGAAGATGCAGTAGACCCCGATCAGGGTGAGCATGAAGTGCACCTTGCCCAGGGTCTCGTTCATCATCCGGCCGTACATCTTGGGAAACCAGAAGTAGGTGCCGGCGAAGATGCCGAACATCGAGGCCACGCCCATCACGAAGTGGAAGTGCCCCACCACGAAGTAGGTGCCGTGGAGGTAGGTGTCGATGGAGGGCTGCGCCAGGAAGAACCCGCTGATCCCGCCGCTCACGAACACCGAGACAAAGCCCAGGCAGAACAGCAACGCGGTGCTGAAGCGGAGCCGGCCGCCATAGACAGTGCCAATCCACAGCAGGGTGACGATCGTCGCCGGAATGGTGATGATCAGCGTCGGCACCGAGAACAGCGTCGCGGAGAGCGGATTCATGCCGCTCAGGAACATGTGGTGGCCCCAGACGGTGTAGCTCAGGAAGCCGATCGCGCCCATGCAGATCAGCACGATCTTCGGCCCCAGCAGCGGCTTCCGCGCAAAGGCGGGGAGGATGTGGGAGACGATCCCGAAGCCCGGGAGAATCGCGATGTACACCTCGGGATGACCGAAGAACCAGAAGAGGTGCTGCCACAGGAGCGGCGAGCCGCCGGCGTGGGGCTGCAGCCGGTCGCTCACCACCAGGCCGGCGGGGATGAAGAAGCTGGTCCCGGCGACGCGATCGAGGATGAGCAGCACGCAGGCCGGGAGCAGCACCGAGAAGGCGATGAGGCCGATCACCGAAGTGATGAACCAGGCCCAGGTGGAGAACGGCATCCGGAGCAGCGTCATGCCCCGGGTGCGCAGGTCCAGCGTGGTCGCGATGAAGTTGAGCGAGCCGAGCAGCTGGCCGACGCAGAAGATGGCGATGGAGATGGCCCAGAGCGTCTGGCCGGTGCCCAGGCCGGGTCCCGCATCCTTGCCGATGGCGCTGAGCGGGGCGTAGGCGGTCCAGCCGGAGATGGGCGGGCCCTCCGGTACAAAGAAGGCGGCGACCAGAACCAGGAAGGCCACGCAGGTCACCCAGAACGACATCATGTTGAAGCGGGGGAAGGCCATGTCCTCCGCGCCGACCTGGATCGGCAGCACGTAGTTGCCGAAGCCGGCGAAGGGCGCGGTGGTGAGCACGAAGAACACCATGATGGTGCCGTGCATCGTCATCAGCGAGAGATACAGCTCGGGGGTGATGAGGCCGCCCGCCGCCAGCTTGGGAGCGATCCAGCCCAGGATCGGCAGCGCGCTGTCCGGATACGCGAGGTGAAAGCGCATGATCCACGAGAGCACCATGCCGGTCACCACGGCGACCAGGGCCAGATCGAGATACTGCTTCCCGATGACCTTGTGATCGAGGCTGAAGACGTGGGTCCGGAGAAACCCCTGCGGCGGGGAATGGTGCTGGGCGGCGCCGTGCGCCGGAGTGTCAACCATCGGCCTGGCCTTTCGGGGGAAGCGCCAACCTCGGGGCGAGCGCCCAACGAGGATCCAGCCGGTCTGCTACTGACCGGCCTGCTGGTTCAGCCACTGCGCAAAGCTGTCCGCGGGCATCACGTCCAGATAGGCGCGCATGTTGAAGTGCCCCAGCCCGCAGAGCTGGGTGCAGACGATCTCCTTCTTGACCACCTGGGTGGCGGTGAAATGCAGCGGAATCACCAGCCCCGGCACCAGGTCCTGTTGTACCCGGAGTTCCGGCACATAGAACGCGTGGCCGACATCCTTGGCGTGCAGGGTGAGCAGGATCGGCTTGTCCACCGGCACGGCCAGGGTCGCGGTGACGATGTCGTCGCGCGCGGTGGTGTCGTTGGCCGGATCGAGCCCGAAGAAGTTGCCGCTCCCCGGATCGATCAGCTCAGGGTGCGCCACGCCAAACTTCCCATCCGGGCCGGGATACCTGAAGTAGAAGGCGAACTGCTCCGCCTGCACATCCACCTGCAGCGAGCTCGGATCGGGCGGCGACAGGAAGATGCCGCCCCACACCTTGGTCCCCACCAGCGTCAGCACCAGGATCTCGGCGCTCACCAGCAGCGTCGCGCCGGCCACCATCGGCATGGCTCCGCCGGGGAAGATCTTGATCGGCCGGGCCTTCCCGGTATCGCCGTACTGCCACACGAATCCGGCGAGCACCAGTTGCGAGACCACGAACAGGACGCCCGAGGCGACCATCGTCTCATACAGCTGATGGTCGATGCCGGCACCGAGTACCGAGATGTCCGTGGGCAGCCACCAGATGCGCGCCATGAAGACGGCAGCCGACACGACGGTGATGACCGCCACGACTGCTGCGAACAGTTTACCCACGGCGCGTCGCCTCCATGTTGCGGGAAGAAGCCGTCTCGAATCCGGTCACCACTCCGCCGGTCGGCGCACCGATCGGCGGAGGGGCGGGTGTCGGGAGGTCAGTAGGGCAGCGCCTTGAACTCGAAATTGGCCGTGGCTGCTCCGGCGGCTCCCACCGTCACTTCCTGGCTGCTGGTGCCGAACTTCTCGTGCCAGGCGGTTACGGTATACTTGCCAGGCGGCAGGCCGCTGATCGAGAACTGCCCGTCGTTACCGGTCACGGCGTAGTGCGAGGTACCCAGGACCGCGAAATAGCCGTGCATCCAGGGATGGACATTGCACTTGACCGCGATGAACTCCTGCTTCTCGTAGGTCGCCTTGAGCGGCGGCGTCCCCGGCGGCTGCGACTTGTTCCACTCCGGGTTGACCGTGGCGAGCGGATGGATGTTGTGCGAGGTCTTGTCGTCGTTGGAGATCTCCAGCTCCTGCCCGGTCTGCAGCGCAAGCACATGCGGGAGGTACTGGCAGCCCTTCTGCTCGTAGTGCGCGGTGGCGGTGGCCGGGGTGGATCCCTGGTCTCCCGCCGAGATGTAGACCACGACGTTCTGCACCGTATTACCGGCGCCCGCCACGACATTCTCGGTCATGATGGGCGTGGTGTGCTGGCTGGCGCAGGTCGGCTCCTTCGCCATATCGATCGGCCGCATCTTGGGCGGCGTGCCGGTGAAGGTCACCTTGCCGGTGATCGCACCCGCGGCCCGGACGGGCGCGGGGGCCGGCCCGGTGGCGGCCGTGGACAGCGCCACCAGGGCAAGGGCTCCGAAGTACTTGGTACGCATCAGTGCACCGTTTCTGAAAGTATGGGCAGGCGTGAATTACTGGCCGCCGGCGTCAGCGCCGATCGGCTTGAGCTCGCCCGCATGGGCCGGCAGCCAGGCGTGCCATGCCATGGCCTCCGGCGTCTCGAGCGGCTGCAGGGTCCGGAGGAAATGCACCAGGTCCCAGGCATCCTGGGGCTGGATGTTGTCGGCGAAGGACGGCATCGGCGTGCCGTCAACGCCGGTCATGAAGATCCGGTACAGTTCCGCGTTGGTCGTGCCGCACTTGAAGCGCGAGCCGCTGGAGAAGTTGTAGGGCCGGATCGGATTGTCCTTGCTGTCGGTCAGCGTGGAGGCGGATGGGCCGTCGCCATGCCCCGCGGGGCCGTGGCACTTCCAGCACTCCAGCTTCTGGAACAGCTCCCGGCCGTGCAGGATGCTCTCCACGTTCGCCGGCGTCTCCGCCGGGACCGTGATCGGCGTGCCCGCCTGCTGCGTCTTCCAGCGCGAGGAGAAGGTCTTGATGTAGGCCACCAGGTCCACCCGCGTCTGCCGGGTGAGCGGCTCCCACGAGGGCATGTTGGTGGTCACGAAGCCGCGAGTGACGGAGTGATACAGATCTTCGTCGGTGGGCAGGGTGCCGGTGGGTGTCGATCGGCACTTGAACACCGCGGTGGTGAAGTCGCGCGGCTTGGGATCGATCCACTGCGCGTTATCTCCGGCACCGTCACCGTCCTTGCCGTGGCAGCCGACGCAGTAGCGGCGATAATCCTCTTTGCCCGCTGCGGCATTCCCGGTAACTCCCCCGACCTTGGTGGTCTGCGCCGACGCGCGGGATACTCCGGCGGCCAGCAGGAGCAGGCCGGCGCTCGCGGCGAACACGAACCTCGTGGTGATGTTGCGCATGTGCGGCCTCCTCTCAGAAGTCGAAGTCGAGTGCAAGCAGGACGCTGGTGCTGCGTACCGGGGTGCTGGGAGAGAGGGGATCGAGCCCCACTCCGTCACCGCTCAGCGGTACCGTCCCGATGGTCTTGGTGAATGACACTTCCCCAACCATGGCGAGCCCGGCTCGGCTGAACATGATCGGATACCAGCGATAGCCGAAGGTGAAGGCGTCGATGTTGCCCAGCGTCTTCGGCGTGACCGGATCGGATTGCCGGGACATGCGCACCATCTCGTCCCGCTGGGTGAAGACCAGCTGCGGGCTCACGTAGTAGTGGAACTCGACCAGCCCGCTGTTCCAGGTGGCCGACCGGGTGCCGCCCGCGAGTTCCTTGCTGTCCGAGCCGTGCAGCACGAAGGGGAGCACCTCAAACTTGCCCAGGAAGAAGTCTCCCACCGCGCCGACGCGGTAGAACGACTTGTTGTTGGTGCCGGTGCCGGGGACCGGTTCGCCACCGCTGATATCGAAGCTGGTGGGTCGCTGGCCGACGACGCCGTAGAGACCAATCCGCTGGAGGCCCAGCTTGCCGGCATCAAAGGCATGGTTGAGGGTCACCGCACCGTCGTAGCTCTTGCCTGCCGGAAGCCCCGGCGTCCCATCCACGCTGCCCAGTACCGCTACGCTGAATCGGGTGTAGCTGTTGGACGAGTGGCCCAGCCACTCGGCGCCAATCTGATTGTCGCCGAGCCCGAAGTTGGAGCCGCTTCCCGGCGGGACGAAGTGATAGCTCTGATAGAACGCGCCGTTGCTGGAGAGCATCATGCCCCGCTTCTCGGAGAGCATGTTGTCCAGCT
>JBDTTN010000204.1:0-5656 GCA_039930625.1 Gemmatimonadota bacterium
CGGGGAGGTGAAGACAGCTTCATGGCGGCGCCGCTGGAGCGCGGCCCGCCTGGGAACTCGCAGGGTGGCGCCACGTCGTTGGGCGGGCCAGAGCCCCGCCCCTACCCTGTCGTTCGGCTATCGCTGGCTCGCTCGGTTCTATTGAACGAAATCCACCCACCCGCATTCGGGACGCTCAGGATGCCGTAGATGCCGATCGACAGCCGCCTGGGAATGCCCAGCACCATCTGCCACCCTCATCCGGCCTCCAGTAGCGCCAAGGCACGCCCTGGCCCTGAAAGGCCAAGCCATGCCTTGGCTTCTCCACTACGGCGTAAACTGCGCCTTCTTCGGTTCCACCCGCATCACCCAGAGCCCGCTGTTGATGTCAGGCACGTACATCACCCCATCCTTCACCACCACGCCCCATGCGAAAGGCACGTGCGGCTTGTGACCCATCGAGTCCGCCGTGAAGATCCATGAGATCTCCCTGCCCTGCCGCAGCAGGTCACCCTTGAGTTCACCGGAGATGTCGAGCACCCGTGCGCCGCCCTGGTAGTTGCCGAGGTAGAGTGTGTCTCCCACCACCCAGACGTTGTGCACGCCGCCGTCGGTCGGCTCGTACCAGGCCACCTCCCTGGGGTGCTCGATGTCGGAGACATCAATCACGTGCAGCCGGCCCCAGGTCAGGTTGTTGCCGTCCTTGAGGCCGGTAGACTGGCGCGAGGCGTAGACCTCATCGCCCGCAAACACATACTTGCCCGCGCGCCACGCCGTGTGGGTGCCGCGGAAGCCGAGGCCGTAGAGCTGATCCACCCGGGCGTAGGTCTCCGACAGATTGTACTTGTACTGGGAGACCAGCTTGGGACTCTCGGGCGTGCCGCCTTTCATGCCGTTGCCGACATCGAGGATGATGAGCCCGTCGTTCCAGTACGCCAGATAGGCGAGGCCGTCCACCACCATGATGTCGTGCAGGTAGCGGCCCGCTTCGGTCTGCTCCGTCTGCCAGCGGCCGACCTCCTTCGGATGATACGGATCCTCGATGCTGATCACCCGCATCGATCCGGTCGCGTCATCGGTGATATAGGCATGTCCGCGGTAGACATAGCTGGAGTGCACCCCGCCGGTGACAGTCTCGTTGTAGTCGGCGATCACCTTCGGATGGCAGGGATCGCTCGCGTCGAAGACCTTGATCCCGTTCTTCCGGTTGGATGCGCCCTCGCGGGAGAAGACGCCGTACTTGCCGTCCTCCGTGGTCATGATGTCGTTGAGGATGCGGGCGTCCGCCATCATCGAATCGACGATCGTCGGGTTGGCCGGATCGTGGATGTCGATCACGTAGGCGCGGTCGGCGATGGTGGTCATATAGGCGCACTTCCCGGAGGGGTGCACCCATACCTCGGCCGCGAGGTCCTTGATCGGCAGCCGGCCCAGCACTTCCATCCCGCGGGTCACTCGGCGCAGCGTTACCGTGACTACCTGCTCCGCCGTCTGGGTCCCCGCTGTGGCGGTCACGGTGTAGCGGCCCGGCGTTTCGGCCACGAAGGCGCCGTCATCGTCGATCCGCGCCACCCCTTCGCCGCCGGCGACCGACCAGCGCGCCGCGAATCCCGACACCTGCTTGCCCGTCGGGGCTCGGCCCACCGCCGTGAAGCGCACCACGTCGCCGGTGCGCACCCCTTGCGGGGCCGGCGAGATGTCGAGCCGAGTGAGTGTGTTAGGCAGCACCTGCAGCACCAGGCTGCTCTTCGCCGTGCCAGCCGCGCCGGTGATGGTCACCTTTCCCGGCGCGAGGGCGCGCAGTCGGCCGTCGCTGGTGACGGTCGCCACGCGCACGTTGCTCGAGCTGAAGCTGATCGCGTCGTCCCGCGGGTCGTTGTGCACGCTGTACGCGGCGCCGGAGACCGTCAGCCGGGTACCGACCAGCACGTTTCCGTCGATCGGCGCCAGCGTCACCCGCGCTGCGGCCTCGGGCGTGACTTCCGCCTTGGCCTGGCCGAGGACCGGCTTGGTGTCCTTGGTCGAGGCCACTGCTGTGACGAGCACCGTGCCGCGATAGCCCGCGGTGAGCAGACCGGTCGAGTCGATCTCGCCCTGCCCGCCGCCGTCGAACCAGGCGATGTGGGCCTCGGGGACCGGCTGGCCGGCGGCGTCGAGCGCCCGGGCGGAGAACTGGAGCGTCTGCCCCACCTGCAGCGTGGCGGTGGCGGGGCTGACTTCCACCTTGGCGATGGGCGAGGGAGCCTGCGCCTGAGGCTGCTGGACCAGCGCGAGAAGTAGAAGAGAGAGCATGAACTCGGAGGGGTTAGGGGGACACTAGGCACTCAGCACCAAGCACTCGGAACTCGGAACTCGGAACTCGGAACTCGGAACCAATTTACCCCCCATCCCCCATCGCGCGAGTGCACCGCCGCGCCCCGTTCCATCCGCGCACATCCCTCTTATCTTTCCGCCCCATGCCCACTCCCCTTCCCGCCCAGCTCACCCTCGGCCTCATCCAGATGAAGATGAGCGCCGATCCGGACGAGAACTTCTCCCGCGCCCTGGAGCGGATCCGCGACGCCGCCAGGCGCGGGGCGCAGGTGATCTGCCTCCCCGAGCTGTTCCGCAGCCCCTACTTCTGCCAGACCGAGAACCACGACTTCTTCAAGCTGGCCGAACCGATCCCGGGGCCGAGCACTGAGCGGCTGGGAAAGCTCGCCGGCGAACTGGGCGTGGTGATCGTCGCGTCGCTCTTCGAGAAGCGGGCGGAGGGACTCTATCACAACACCACCGCCATCCTCGACGCCGACGGCAGCTACCTCGGCAAGTACCGGAAGATGCACATCCCGGACGATCCCAATTACTACGAGAAGTTCTACTTCACCCCCGGTGATCTGGGCTATCGCAGCTGGGACACCAAGTTCATCAAGGCGGGGGTGCTGATCTGCTGGGATCAGTGGTATCCGGAGGCGGCGCGGCTCACCGCCCTCACCGGCGCGCAGATTCTCTTCTATCCGACGGCGATCGGCTGGCTGGTACCGGAGAAGGCGGAGTACGGCGCCGCACAACAGGCCTCGTGGGAGACCATCCAACGGAGCCACGCCATCGCCAACGGCGTCTACGTCGCGGCGGTGAACCGGGTCGGGGTCGAGCTGGGGCCCAATGAGGGGATCGAGTTCTGGGGCGGGAGCTTTGTCTGCGCACCCAACGGCGAGATCCTCGCCAAGGCGGGCACCGGCGAGGAGACCCTGCTGGTGAAGATCGACACCGTCAAGGTGGACTTCGCACGGACCCACTGGCCCTTCCTGCGGGATCGACGGGTGGACAGCTACGGCGAGCTGACGCGCCGGTACATTGACTGAACAACGTGAGGAGTGAGGAGTGAGCCGGTTTGTCATCCCGAGCGAAGCGAGGGATCCCTCTCGCTCCTCACCGGAACGGCCCCGTCCGGCGCGCATGGTGAGGGGTTCCTCGTCGCTACGCTCCTCGGAATGACAGGGTTGTTACCCCACACTCCTCACTCCTGACTCCTTACTTCATGCCCGACCCCACTCCCGCCTCACTCGGCTTCCGCATGCCCGCCGAGTGGGCCCCCCATCGCGGCACCTGGCTGAGCTGGCCGCACCGCGAGGAGTCGTGGCCCGGCCGGTTCGAGCCGGTGCCCGGGGTCTTCGTGGAGATCGTGCGCCACCTCCTCCCCACCGAGGAGGTGCACATCAACGTGGCCGATGCGGCGATGGCGGCCGCGGTCCGGGCGCTGCTGCAGGCGGCCGGCCTGCCGCTCACGCGGGTGACCCTGCATCAGAATCCCAGCAACGATGCCTGGTGCCGCGATCATGGGCCGGTGTTCGTGGAGCGGGAGACGGCGAGCGGCCGGCGGGAGCAGGCCATCATCGACTGGGGCTACAACGCGTGGGGCGGGAAGTATCCCCCCTTCGACGCCGACGATGTGATCCCCACCCGCATCGGCGCGAAGTTCAAGCTCCGGGTCTTCCACCCCGGCATCGTGATGGAGGGCGGCAGCATCGACGTGAACGGGCGGGGGACCCTGCTCACCACCGAGAGCTGCCTGCTCAACCCCAATCGCAATCCCTCGCTCACCAAGCCGCAGATCGAGCAGTATCTCAAGGACTTCCTTGGCGTCACCCACATCCTCTGGCTCGGCGATGGCATCGAGGGGGACGACACCGACGGCCATGTGGATGATCTCACCCGCTTCGTGGACGAGACCACCGTGGTCACCGTGGTCGAGGACGATCCCCGCGACCGCAATTTCGCGCCGCTCAAGGAGAATCTCGAGCGGCTCCGGCGCATGGCGGACCAGGATGGCCGGCCGCTCCGGGTGGTCACCCTGCCGATGCCACCCGCGATGCACGTCGGCGACCAGCGGCTCCCCGCGAGTTACGCCAACTTCTATATCGCCAACGGCGTGGTCCTGCTGCCGGCCTATCATCCGCCGACCGACGAGATCGCGCGCGCCACACTGCAGAAGTGCTTCCCCTTTCGCCGGGTGATCCCGATCGATTCGACCAGCCTGGTCTGGGGGCTGGGTTCCTTTCACTGTGTGACGCAGCAGTGGCCGGCGCTGAGCGTGTGAGTCGCTGAAAGAGGCAGCTCGCACGCTCCGCCTGCCTTCCCGCCCTTTCCTCGCGGCCGGATCGCAGCAGGCTGCTCCCAAGGGGCGCTCGGTCGCTGCCTTCCCGATTGACACTCCGCCTCGGCCGACCGATATACCAGTTGTCTCCCAACCACGAGTCCGCATGCGTCGCCCGATCGCCGTCAGCATTTCCCTGCTGACCCTGCTCGTCACTGCGCCACTCGCGGCCCAGAACTACACCGGGACCTGGCTGCTGCAGTCCGACAATGGCGGCACGGTCACGCTTGCGCTCCGGCAGGACGGCGCCGGCAATGCCACCGGCACCATGACCGGCAACGGGGCGACTTTCCAGCTCACCGGCGAACGCAAAGGGCCCGAGCTCGTCGGCAAGGCGACGGGCAACGGCAGCTCGGTCTGGTTCGAGGCCAGCCTCGACGGCAACGCATTGCATCTGGTCCTCGCCGATGTCGCGCCCAATGGTCAGCCAGATCTCGGCGGAGCGAAGGAGATCATCTTCACCCGGTCAGGCACCGCGCCGGCCGCGCCCGCACCCCGGGCGCCGCAAGCGGGCCCACGCGCTCCCGCCGTGGCCCCGGCTCCACCGGCACCGCCCCAGGGCAGCGCCCAGGATCAGCAGCTCCGTACCTTCCTGCTCAGCTCGCCCTGGTGCAGCTTCTCCTACAACCAGACGACGGGCACCTCGCGGAGCAGCCGCAGCGTCTTCCTCTCGGACGGCATCCTGATGATCGGCACCAATCGGGAGGGCGGCACCGTCAATCAAAACGGCGGCGGGAACGTCGACCTGAGCGGGGGCGCAACGGGGAGCTACTACAATCAGAGTCAGGGGGGCCAGCAGGCGCGCTGGCAGGTACAGGGCGGCCAGCTCTACGTGGACATGGGCCAGGGGATGCAGGTCGTCGCGATGCAGATCACCCGGAACTCGAACGGGTATCCGATCGTCACCGCGGGCGGCATCGAATACTCCCAGTGTCAGTGAGCTGGTCCGTGCCCCTCCCTCTACCCGCCGACAAATAATGCCACTGCTCGTCTTCTCCGATGCCTGGGCCTCCGCCTGCGCCGAGGTGATCAACCGAAGTG
>JBDTTN010000205.1:0-5646 GCA_039930625.1 Gemmatimonadota bacterium
CGGCGATGGTTGCGGTGCGCACGATCTTGAAATCCGCCGGCCGCATCGCGACGACTATCAGGAACAGAACGATGAGGGCGCAGAGGACGAGCAGGACTTTCTTCAGCATGGTTCGAAACTCCATCGAGGGCGGCGGGCCGTGCACCCGCAGGGGCGGTCCTCCGGAACCCCTCCAGTTTGCACCCACGAGCAGGTGTTCGTCCAGCGGGGGGGCGCCGGCGTTCCGAGCAGCGGATCGGATGTTCCAGCTGGCGAACCGGGAGAACAGGGGAGGTGTAGGCGCGCACGAAGGGATCGATTGCGGCGGCCGCACGGCCGAGTGCGATCATCGCCGGTTCGTGCGGACACCCACCCACCCCGATGTCATGCATTATTTGTCCGTGGGGCGCTCCTGGAGATCGCGCGGCGGGCCCCTGACACTCTCACATGGAGCTCTGAATGGTTCGGAAGCGTTATTGGTCGCTCGTCGCTATTCCGTTGGTGACCGGAATTACTTCACTGGCGGCACAGCAGCCGGCGGCGGCCCCTGCGCCGTCACCCAGCGCAAACTCTCCGGTCAAGGTGAGCGGCTACCTGCAGGCACGGGAGACCTGGCAGGAAAAGGCGGGGCTCACCGGCAGTATCAACCGGGCCCGGGTCACCTTGGGTGGCACGGTCGCGACCCACTTCCTCTGGCGGGTGCAGGCGGAGTACCGGACGGGCAACGTGGGGAACGGCAAGGCGAGCGCGGCGCTGCAGGATGCCTACATCCGCTACGTGAAGGATGCCTTCGGGATCCAGGTGGGTCAGTTCAAGACGCCATTCACCCGGGAGTTCATCACTTCGCTCGCCGATCTGGAGACGGCCGATCGCGCCACGGTGGTCGATTCGCTGGCGCCGAAGCGGGACATCGGCATCATGGCCGACTGGCAGTTCGGCAAGTACGCCACGCTGACGGGCAGCATCTTCAACGGTGACGGCCAGAACGTCACCACCAACAAGGATTCCACCGCGCTCGGCGTCGCACGCCTGGTCTTCAAGCCGGTGCCACAGGTCGCCATCGGCGGCAACGTGGCACGCTGGTTCGGGGACAGCGTGCGCTATGGTGTGGATGCGGCGTATGACGACAGGCGGCTCGCGCTCCGTGCCGAGTATCTGGTGCAGACCAGGGATACGCTGAGCGGCAAGGGGGACCGAGGGTGGTATGGGGTGGCGGCGGTGCGGGTGATCCGGCCGGTGCAGCTGGTGGGGAAGTACGAGTATTTCAACCGGCCCGGTGTGGGACCGCAGCAGAAGAACCGGGCTTGGACGGCGGGGCTCAACTGGTTTGCGGTGGACCCGAACCTCAAGCTGACGTTCGAGTACATCTCGCGCCGGGTTGGGGATCCGGGCGTGAGGAAGGGGATGGTGTTAGGGCAGGTGCAGGCGAGGTTTTAGGGGGCAGACCTTTGGGAGGACCCCCGCCCCAACAGCAAGGCCTACCAGCCCGAATCCGGCGACGGTCAATCCACCCATCGTGCCTCCTCTATACCGCCTGCCGCTCCGCCTGAGCATGTGGTCTTGGCCCTACTCCGACGGCCTGAGCCGCTGGTCAGTCGCCTTGGGTTCCGCGTCCCCTGCGGCCGGACGATGATTGGCGTAGGACGCGAGGAAGCCGCAGGTGGGACAGCGGCCGGTGCTCACCAGGAACTCCGGGCCCGGGGGTTCCCGCAGCCCACCATACCACGATTCGATTGCCGGCTCCGGAATCCAGATCGGACGGGTGTTGGAGCCCGTGATCCGGTCCACGATAATGCCGGCTTGCATGTCGGTCTTACAAAAGGGACAGGTCTGCGCCACGAGAGGGTAGTACCCCAGGTCATGAGAATGCGAGTGCCGCCTGCAGCGCCCGTGCCCGAAGGATAGTGCATCGGCCGCGTGCGCGGCCGCAGTGCGCGCCTACGGCACCGCAAGCCTCACGGCATACCCCGCCAGCGGCAATTGCTGATAGGTGCCGCGCGCGGCGGCCTGCAGCACCGTCACGGTGTACTTGCCGAGCTTGTGGCGATCGGGCACGATCAGGGTGGCGATCGGCCCGGCGACGAGGTTTCCGCGCACCAGCATGCGCAATCCGGTACCGGGCGGCGTGGCGGCGAGCTCATAGCCCTGCGTCTGCACCGACGTGACGGCGCCGCCGGTGATATCGAGCAGCAGCGCCCCGTCACTGTTGTTCGGCGTGGTCAGCACCAGGTTGACCGGACCGGGGTCGGGCAGCACGGTACCGGTGCCATCTCCGCAGGAGAGCGACACACCGGCAATCAGCGCCAGGCGAAACAGCTCCCGCAACCTCATGGCGACGGCCTCCGCGGGGGCCGAGGATGCGGCCGCGCCCGAGAACCCGACTCCACCGTGGAACTCTTCAGGAGCCCGGGCGGAATCAGGGTGAGTCCCTTGCGGTCCAGATAGGCAAGCAGGTCGCCGAGGTTGCATACCTGATCGTGGTTGCCGGTGGCATCGAGGTAATCCAGCTCCACAGATGTCAGGCAGCTGATCCCGGTCATCAGCTCCCGCTCGGCGCAGGCCAGGTCGATGGTCGGCTCATAGACCTGCAGCGTATCGACGAGCCGCACCGGACTCCCCAGCGCCCCCGCTGCCGTGACCACTATTGTATCCACGTAGAGCCCGCTTCCCAGCCCCGCCGGCGCCACGCTCCAGCGAAGGAATCCGCTCCCGACGCCATTCGCGGTGGCCAGGGTGAGCCACGCCGCCGAAGTGTGGGTCGCGGACCACTTCGCCGTGTCGCTCCCGAAGCTTGCCAGCATCACCGCGGCACTATCCGTCTGGACGCCGGTCATTCCCTGCGGCAGTGAGTCGCGGTGGCTGAGCGGAGTCACCGCCACACTCAGCGGCCCCAGAATCTGCAGCGTGTCGAGGATGCGGAGCGGACTCCCGAGGGCTCCAGCCGCGGTGACTGTGATCGTATCGATGTAGCTGCCGACGCCGAGTCCGGTGGGATCCCGAATCCAGCGGAGCATTCCACTTGCTTGTCCTGCGGCGGTGGAGAGTGTCAGCCACGCGCCACCCCCGTGCGTCGCTGCCCAGCTTGTGGCCCCGGAGTTCCGTCCCCGCAGGGTGAGCGGGAGTGAGTCGGCCCGTGGCGCCACGTCGCCGACCAGCGCGGAGTCGAGTCGGCTCGCTGCGCCGGCCAGGAGGGTGAGCGTGTTGCCGACTTCGAGTTCGACCTGGTAGCCGGTGGCGGTACTGCCCAGCACCGTGAGGAGCACGTCGTTGGCCACGTCGTGGAACGACTCGCCCGGCACCCACATCGCGCCGTCATCATTCGGATCGCCGTTGTCGTCGGGATCGACGACCTGCGCCTGCCGGTCCCCGAGGGTCGGGTCCACCTTGTGGAGAATCAGCGCATCCCCCGGCAGCCCGCGATCGTAGCCCGCCAGCTTCCGCGCCTCGACGGTATAGAACTTCCCCGGCTCACTCGGCAGCGGAATCCGGATCATCCGGACGTTTCCCGGGGGAGGCAGCGCGCTGCGCTCGAGGGTGAGCTGCACGCTGTCCCGGCTGGCGGCTGCGTACACCTGACCAGGAGCGTACCAGCCGGCGATGTCCTTGTGATAGGCGATGGTGTGCACCCCCAGCCAGCCGAAGACAGCGTCAAAGTAGAGGTACCCGACGCTCATCAGGTCCCAGCGGGAGTCGTACGTCTGGCCGTACGGCCCCGAGGAGTGCGGCCAGCCAAAGCCATGGCCCATCTCGTGGGTGATCACGACGTAGTTCCGCACATGGAGATCGGCCAGCCAGGTCACGCCGAAGAGCCGGTTGACGCCATCGATCGCCAGTCCGCTCTGGCCGCCGTGGGAGAGCTGGTCGTAGGGAGGGGTGGTGCGGACATCCAGCGCCTGATTGAACTGCAGGTTGATGCCGTAGTACTGGCTGAAATCGACCTGGGCATCCGCCGCCGAGGTGCAGTCGTTGAGCAGCCTGGTAAAGTCCACGTTGTTCTGAATCACGTACGCGCTGCGCGGTGCCGGCAGCACGAACCAGCCGGCAACCGCATTGCCGCTCAGGTCGGCGACGCCGTCGGAGAGCTGGCGGAAGAAATCCGCTGCGCCCGGATAGGTAAGGCCCATCACCGTCGCGACGACCGCCGGCGTGAACGGCTCGTAGGTCGGCACATCGGCGAACTTGCAGAGAAGCGTCACCCAGGGGACAGCGCCGACGGCGGGAGGCGACGCCGCCTGCGCGCCAAACGCCGCCATGGGCACCAGCGAGCGCACCCGCGCAGTGCGGAGTCTGCCGCCCTGGGGCCGGAGGACGGCTGCAACGTCGGCCCGCACCCGCTGGCCGGCCCATCGGGTGACGGGCCCGAGTCTCCGCCGAGTCGCGGAATCGGCCTGGAGTGACCAGCTGCGACCCTGATCATCGGTGAGCATGATGGCCGGCTCGGGGCCCCCGGAGGCGCCATCCCATACCACTGTCAGGCGCCCCGTCACCGACTGGCCCTGCCCGACGAGCGGGGAGCCGATGAGGCTGGTCGCGACCAGCAGCGCGCTCGCGAACAACAGTGGAAGTGGGGGTCGGGTCATGGTCGCGCGCAGTCTACCGACGCGGTGGAGCGGCGGCAAGAACGCAAGGCCATCGGCTGGATCATGTACTGCCGCCACAGGTGGAGAGCAGGAGGCGCAGGCGGCGATGCTGGAGGAACAGGCCGTGACGGCTAACTGCCACCTCGGCGCCGGTCCGGCCCGGAAGAGGGCTCCTCCCCGAACAGCCGCTTCCGACTGCCGCCCCGAACTTCCTTGCGGGGCGCCAGATCTTCGAGGCGCACGACGTCAGCCTCGGAGCCGGGGGGCTTCGGGGGATGCTTCGGCGCTCGCTCGGAGCGGCGGGAGGAGGGATCGCGGGCCAATGGAATCTCGATAGGGGTTGGTACGAGTCAGGGGGCGGCGCAGACCGCCGGTCGGCAGTCCGCGCCGTCTCTCCGCGAGCCTTACTTCGGAGCCTTGAGCTTGGCTCCACCCTTGACGTTCGACGCCTTCTTGGTGCTGACGGCCTTCTTCGGCAGATCGGCGATGCGGCTCTTCTTGGTTGCCATGGGATCCTCAAGGGGGAAAATAGGGGACAGCGCTGACAGTGTGAACGACGGTGGAGCGACGGGATTCAGCGGACCACGGATTGAGCGGCCAGCTCGGCCCGGCTCCGCGCCCTCCTCTAAGGCATTTGCGAGGCCACACGGCCTCGGAAGCGTCAAGTGATTGAGCTGCATCTGGTTGCTTGATCCGAGGCCGGCGGACCTGCGCCAGGGACGGCTCGATTTTCGGACCATCATGGCTCAGTAGTGAGGCTACGGTCCAACTTCAATACATATGCAATCGTGATTGGCCCCGGAGCGACCGCTGCCGGTACCAGGCCGGCAGCGGTGCCGGACAGGATCAGGAGGGCGGGGTGCCCAGCTTCGGGGTCGGGTTCAGCCTCTGGCCACCCTTGACCACTCCTGCCTTGCGGGAGCTGACGGGCTTCTTCGGGAGGTCCTTCACCTTTGTGCCATTCTTCCTGGTCGGTGACATGGTCGGATACCTCATGCAAGACTGTGGGACGACGGGAACGTCGGGCGATTCCCCCGGGCAACCACCGACATGCTGCTGCGGCGGTTCGCGACGAGTGATTCCGTGT
>JBDTTN010000206.1:0-5609 GCA_039930625.1 Gemmatimonadota bacterium
GTAGTCCGGGAGTAGTCGGTACCTGACAGATTGAGCAGGAGTGCCCGTCCGGGCGGACCCTCCTCCCGCATGTACCCGCGGGCGGCCGCCTCGATGCAGGCGACCGCCCGCGTGAATCCGGTCTCCGACGGCGGTTGCGCCACCGCGAGACCGAGCGCGGCCGCAAGCTGGAGCATCAGTACCCGGCGTCGCGCGCCTGACGGAAGGGCTGGATATTGACTCGGCCGCGCAGCTGCCGGGCGACCGTCGCCGGGTCCCCGAGACCCCAGAAGTTGCCGCCGGCATCGAGTGACACCGCATCGATAAGCCAGCGGCGGGCCGAAAGGAAGATGTTGCCGGAGAGCTCGGATTCGGATCCGGCACTATCCACCACCACCGCGTCGTCCACGCCATCGAAGAGGTTGCCGCGCAGCTTGGCCCTGGTGGTGCGTTCGAGGACGATGCCCTGCTGCACCTTGGCGATCGTATTGTCGTCCACCCGGTAGGAGGTGCTGGCCTCGTCGCCGGCCTGCGGTGCAAAGAGATGGATCCCGATGGTGCTTCCGATGATGGTATTCTCGGCCAGTTCGTTTTCACCGCCATGCTCGATGGCAATGCCGGCGGAGCGAGTGCCGAGGATGATGTTTCCACGGACGACGCTGCCGCGTGAATACCCCAGCCAGAAGCCGTAGTCGGAGCTGTCGGCCCGGTTCTCGAGGAAGGTATTCCAGGCGCTGAAGGTGGCCTCGAAGGCGTTGTGCCAGGAGTGGGCGGCGTCGTTGCGGATGACCATGTTGCCGAGGGAGGGGGAGAGCTGCGGACGCTGACCGCTGAGAAAGAACCCGTCGCCTGACCAGGACAGATCGTTGTCGGCGATCAGATTGGAGTCGCTCTCCTCCCGGAGCAGCAGCGCGGCGCTATCGCAGCCCCGCCGGTAGGACGCGCTCTCGCAGCGCACGTTGTGGTCGGCGCGATTGCGGACGATCGTGTTGCGGGCGGACTTCCAGAGATGGATCCCCCAGCCGGAGTTGCCGGACACGTCGTTGTCGGCGATCCAGGCTTCCCGGGTGTCGGAGAGCCCGATCCCGTTCTGGCTCCCGCGTGCGATCACGCCAGTGATCTGGGCGCCGCGGGTCTGCTTCAGATAGAGCCCGGCGCCGTAACTCTCGAAGCTGTCGGGGTGGAAGATGTCCAGCCAGTCGGCTTCGTCGAATCGGGTGGGGGTAGAGCGCAGCGCCTGCGCCCGTGAACCGGAGAGGTCGATGCCGCTCACCCGGTGTCCGCGCCCGCCCTCGAGCCGGACCCCAAAGCGGAAGCCGCGAATCCGGCCCCCGCGCACCGTCACGCTGTCGACACCGCGACTCAGGATTCCGATACCGGTGAACTGGCTCGCGATGGTGTCGCCGCTTTCCAGGGTCACCCCGGTGAGATCGATCCGGGTCGAGGAGCCGGTCACGATGAGCACGCCCCGCTCGCTGCGGTCGGCGATGCGATAGCGGCCGGGACAGATCTTCACGTCTCCCGTGACCGCGGTGCCGGGCTTGTCGAGCCGCAGGCACGGCCCGGTCAGGAGATGCAACAGCGAGAGCGCGGAGAGCAGCATCATGGGCGCACCGGAAAACCGCGCGCACGGAGGAAGGCACGTGCCTCCGGCAGCGAACGGCCCTGATAGTGGAAGATGGATGCCGCCAGCACTCCATGCGCCCCCGCATCGAATGCTTCGGCGAGGTGTTCCAGGTTTCCCGCGCCACCAGACGCGATGACCGGGATGGCGACTGCAGCGGAGGCCGCCCGCAGCAATTCCAGATCGTAGCCGCGCCGGGTTCCGTCCCGGTCCATGGAGGTGAGCAGAATCTCCCCGGCGCCGAGCTCCGCCAGCCGGGCGATCCAGGCGATGCCGTCGAGCGGGGTCGGCTCCCGGCCACCGGCAACGAACACCTTCCAGGCCCCGTCCGGCTGGCGCTTCACATCCACCGCAGCCACGACGCACTGCGATCCGAAAGAGTCCGCCAGGCGCCTGACAAGTTCCTGGTCCCGGACTGCGGCGGTGTTGATGGCCACCTTGTCGGCCCCGGCGCGCAGCGCCCGACCGGCGTCCACCACCGAGCGGATTCCGCCGCCGACCGTGAAGGGGATGAAGATCGTGTCAGAGACCCGGGAGACCATCTCGAGCATCGTGTCGCGCGCCTCGTGACTGGCCGCGATGTCGAGGAAGACCAGCTCGTCGGCGCCCTCGGCATCGTAACGTGCAGCCTGCTCCACGGGATCGCCGGCGTCACGCAGCGACTCGAAGTGCACCCCCTTCACGACGCGCCCGTTGGCGACATCGAGACACGGGATGATGCGGCGCGCGAGCATGGCAGCCTTCAGCGCTCAGCGGCGGACGGAGCGAGGCCGACCCGGAGCACATCTTCGAGCGGACCGGCGTCGCCCTTCGCCAGCAGCACCTGGATATCGTCGAGCGCCCGACGTTCCCGGGGCCAGGCGAGCCGGCCCTGGGCCGCGGGAATCGACAGCCACTCGGCCGCCTCGTGTTCGGCGGAGAGCCGCACCGGCGCATCGTCGACGAAGGCGGCGAAGACCGGGATCATGCCGATCTCGTCGGTCGTGTGCCGGTAGAACGCCTCGGTCCGGCTGAGATTGTAGAGACGGACCGGCCGCAACCCCGTTTCCTCGGCCAGCTCCCGAAGCGCCGCCGCCGGCGGGGTCTCACCGGGCTCGATGCTGCCGTGCACAACCTCCCATGAGCCAGGGCAACGTCCGGCGCTGGACCGCCGCAGCGTGAGCGTCTCGAGGCCTGCCGGGCCCTGCCGGAGCACGTACACATCGACAAACGCCACCCGGATGGTGGTCACGGCCGCCACGCCACAAAGCGGGAGAGCAGTTCGATCCCCACCTTCTGCGACTTCTCGGGATGGAACTGTGCGCCGATCACATTGCCCTGACCGACGATGGTCGGGAATGGCCCGTCGTACTCCGCGGTGGCGAGGGCCGAGTCAGGCAGCAGCGCGTTCGGGTGAAAGCTGTGGACGTGATAGAAGAACTGCATCTCGCCATGGAACAGCTCTGCGAGCATCGGGTGGCGAACCCCGGCCTCGGTGAGCCGGACACCGGCCCACCCCACATGGGGAACCGGCAGCGCGGTGCGGAACCGTCGCACCTCCCCCATGAGGATTCCGAGGCCCTGCACCTCAGGCGCCTCCTCGCTCCGCGGGAAGAAGAGTTGCATGCCCAGGCAGATACCCATGACGGGTTGGCCAGCCGCCGCCACGGCCCGGATGGCGTCGCCCAGTCCCGACTGTGCCAGGTTCCTCGCCGCCTGACCGAAGTTGCCGACACCTGGCACCAGCAGGTGATCGGCTCGGCGCACCGCGTCCGGATCGGCGGTCAGGGTCGCGACGTGACCGCCGGCAGCGAGCGCACGGACTACGCTCTTGAGGTTGTTGACGCCGTAGTCCACCACGACAATCACAGCACGCCCTTGGTGGAGGGTACGCCGACGACGCGAGGGTCCCGGGTGGTGGCGAGATCGAGGGCGCGCGCGAAGGCCTTGAACGTCGCCTCGACGATGTGATGCGGGTTGTCGCCTCGAATCAGATCGATGTGCGCGGTGAGCCCCGCATTGAGCACGAGCGCCCGGAAGAACTCCGGCGTCAGGAAGACATCGTAGTCCCCGAGCATCTGCCACTTCGGAATGTCGACGTGGTAGGAGAGGTACGGCCGGACGGAGACGTCGATGACGACCCGCACCAGTGCTTCATCGAGGGGAACGGTGGCATCGGCGTAGCGGCGGATTCCCGCCCGGTCGCCGAGCGCCTGGGCGATCGCCTGACCGAGGACGATGCCGGTGTCCTCCACCGTGTGATGCCCGTCCACCTGCAGGTCCCCGCGGCAATCCACCTTGAGATCAAGCAGCCCGTGGCGGGCGAGCGCCTCGAGCATGTGGTCGAAGAAGCCGATGCCCGTGTTCACTTCGGCACGGCCCTCCCCATCCAGTTCCACGCGCACCTGGATCTGAGTTTCCTTGGTCTTCCGGCTGACTTCAGAGCTACGTGACATGGCCAGGTCTCTCGGGAGCGCGACGGTCAGGGGTCGCCGGATCCCTGTGCGGGCCGGCGGTACGCAATCGGAGCGGCGGTGAGCCGCCCTTACGGGTGCAGTATAGCGGTGAGTGCGGCGAGGACGGCATCCATGTCCTCGGGCGTCCCGATCGAGATGCGCAGGCACTCGCGCAGGCCTGCACCCGAGGAGACGTCGCGGACCAGGATGCCGAACTCCTCGAGCAGCCGCCGGAAGACGATGGCTGCCGGGACCGCTTCGCAGCGCAGCAGGACGAAATTGGCCGCGCTCGGGAAGACCCGGATTCCCGGCAGTTGTCGGAGCCGGGGCAGGAAGCGCTCCCGCTCCTGCACCACCGCCCTGGTCCGCGCCTCGAACTGTTCCTGATGCTCGAGGGCGACCTCCGCGGCGGCGAGGGTGATCGCATTGACGTTATAGGGCAGCTTCGCCTTGGCGATCTCCCGGGCGATGTCGGGGTGCGCCAGCGCGTACCCGAAGCGGAGTCCGGCCATCCCCATCGCCTTGGAAAAGGTGCGGAAGACGATCACCCGGGGCGCTTGCGCCAGCAGGCCGGTCGCGGTCGGTCCGCCGAACTCCTGGTACGCCTCGTCGCAGAGGATCAGCGCCTCGGTCTCGGCGAGGAATCGCTCCACGGCGCCGGCCGGCAGCGCGGAGCCGGTGGGGTTGTTGGGCGAATTGAGTACGACCACCCGCGCCCGCTCTCGCCGGGCCACGGCGATCATCGCGTCCACATCGTAGCCGTAGTCGTCGCCGCGGAGCGGCACCGGCAGGTAGCGTCCGCCGCCGACGCCGGCGAGCAGCCGGTACAACGAGAAGGTCGGCTGGGGGGCGACGACCGCATCGCCCGCCGAGACGCTGACCGCGAGGGCCGCCTGGATCACCTCGTTCGAGCCGTTGCCGACCAGCACACCCTCCGGCAGCCACCCGTGCCGGGCGGCGATTGCCTCACACAGACGGTGAGGCACGAATGCGGGGTAGCGGTGCCATTGCGCCGCGACCGCTCGCGCCAGCACTTCCCGCTTCAGCTCCTCGGGGAAATCGCCGGGTGCTTCGTTCTGATTCAGCTTGCGCGCGCTGACCGGGGCTTCCAGCGTGTAGGCGGCCAGTGCCCGGACGGATGGCTTGATCAGGCCCAGGCCGGGCGCGGCGTCAGGCAGCATGGCGGTGCGGGACTACTTCTGGCGTGCCAGGACGACTTCGAGCCGCTTCGAGAGCGCTCTGGCCCGGAAGGGCTTGCTCAGGAAATCATCCGCCCCGAGCTCGAAGACGCGCACTTCGTTGTCTTCGTCGCCCTTGGCGGTGAGCACGATGACCGGGATGCGCCGAGTCGCGGGCCGGGAGCGCAACTCGGAGAGCACCGAGTAGCCGTCCATCCCGGGGAGGTTGAGGTCGAGCACGATGATGTCGGGCGCGTGGCGATCGACCTGGTCCAGCGCTTCCACCCCGGTCCGCGCCTCGACCACATCGAAGCCGTCGCGGGCCAGCAGATCCTTCATCACCCGGCGCAGCGAATCCTCGTCATCCACCAGCAGTACCCGGGCTCCGCGGGC
>JBDTTN010000207.1:0-5577 GCA_039930625.1 Gemmatimonadota bacterium
CAGCGACGCCATTGGGGCCCGCACCGGTACTAGTCCGGACGGGCCCCTCGCCATTCTACTCCCGCCGAAGTAATCTCTCGCCTGACGACACAAGGGAGAGTATCCGCATGTCCCGCTGGCAACGGCTCGGTTCCCGCGAAGAGCTGCTCGCGCGCGTCCCATTCGACGTCAAACTTGATCGACAGCAGATCGCCCTCTTTCATCACGAGGGCCACTTCCGGGCGATCGGGAACCGCTGCAATCACAAGGGCGGACCGCTGTGCGAGGGTCGGGTGCGGGGCGAATTCGTGATGTGCCCCTGGCACGCCTGGGAGTACAGCGTCATCACCGGCAAGGGCCCCCCGGGTTACGAGGATGAGGCGGTCCCGGTCTTTGCGGTCGAGGTGCGCGCAGACGGCGTCTACGTGGACACCGATCCAATCAGCCCGCGGCGGCTGGTGAAGCATGAGCCCCATCCACTGACTGTGCTGACCCCCAGGCCGGCCGGCGCACCTCCGCGGGTCCTCGGGCTCTCGACCACGGCGATGGACGCCGGCAATCCGCGCTTCTCGACCTCCGACCATCTGCTTGAGGTGGGACTCGAACACGCCCGCACCCGGCTCGGTGCAGAGACCCGACTGATCCGGCTGAGCGACCTGCAGTTCCGCCCGTGCGAAGGCAACTATTCCAAGGCCGCCCACGCGTGCACCTGGCCCTGTGCCATCACTGAGCGGGATCCGGAGGACCAGCTTACCGCCGTCTACGAGGGGCTGGTCCAGTGGGCGGACGTGATGCTGCTCTCGACGCCGATCCGCTGGGGTCAGGCCTCCGCACTCTACCACCGGATGGCCGAGCGGCTCAATTGCATCCAGAACCAGATCACCATACACAACCGTTGCCTCATCGGGCGAAAGGTCGCGGCCTTCATCGTCACCGGTGGACAGGACAATGTGCAGGGCGTCGCCGGGCAACTGCTCACGTTCTGGGGAGAACTCGGTTTCGTCTTCCCGCAATTCCCCTTCATTGCGCATTCGCGCGGCTGGGATGCGGAGGACATGGAGACGAACGTGAAGTTGGTCCGGGCGAGCGATGCGCTCGCCCTCGCAGCCGCTGAACTTGCGGAGCGCGCTGTTGACCTGTGGCAGGTACTTGACGGGCATCATGCCCAGCTGGACAAGCCGATGGAACGCAGCGGCAGGAAGGCGCACCGGCTCGGCGCGGTCCCAGCGGAGGAGGCCGCGCTGGACTAGCGCGTCGTACGGATGGGAAGGGTCGGTTCTCCGAGACCCGCAAGCAGCAGCATCAGCGGCTCGGGGATCTGTTCTCCCTCTGCAACGGCCGCGGAGGCCTTGCGGAGGATGACCGCCCGGAGTGCATCGTAGGTGAGGCCGGCCTGGCGATCGTCGAAGCGGACGGCGATGGGTGTAACAGTGACCGCGCCCTGCTGCTCGAGCAGCAGGGCGTAGAGCCGATCCAGCCCGGTCATGAGGGAGTCGAGTCGCGCCACCTCGACGGGAGATTCCACGTGCGGCGCACGCAGCCGCCACTCCTGGAAGTCCGCTCGAGACCAGTCACCCTGCCGCTGGAAGGTCCTGGCAGAATCGCGGTAGATCGAATCCAGCAGGTGGCGCCGGTTGCGGTAGCCCTGCACGATCGAGTCGAAGGTCGCGATCGTTTCGCGACCGGCCCTCAGCCCGCCCTCGGAACGGAGCCGGTCAGGGTGGAGCAACTGGCTGAGGCCGAGACCGGTACTGCCATCATCCAGTGAGCGCTTGGTGCTGTCCACGGCGCGCGACAGCCGACCGGCCAGATTGTAGGGCGCATTCCGGGCCGCCCGCATGCTCTCCTCCGAGAGAATCGGGGCGAGGTGACTCGGCGCGGACGCCGGATGCGGCGCGGAGCTCGCAATCCGGATCGCTTCGTCGGCGCCGGGCGGCTCCGGCAACAGGATGAGGAGAACGACGGCGAGAAACGAGAGGACCACGACGCTCCCCGCAACGGGCACAACCCAGCCGGGGCGGCGCCGCTCCGCCAGCTCGCGCGCGCTGCGGGATTTCATCTGGTAGATCGGAACCGTGCTGCCGCCCGCCGGCTCGATCAGGGCTGGCAGCGGCAGCGGCTCGGTATCGGTGACCGCAGCCAGATTCGCGGCGCGCTCGCGGGCCTGCACGTACTCCGGATGGGCCGTGATCGGCAGCCACGACTGAGAGTCGGTGTGAAAGATCTGAGCGTCCGCTGAGACCGCCCCACTGTGGATGCCGAGAGCCAGTTCTTCTACGGAACGAAAAACTGTATCCTCGCCCGAGACGAGCCGGATGCGAAACATGGCGAACAGTATAGCCGGGGAATGGCGCAGGGGCGAGGCGTGAGGTAGCGCGTTAATGTGCCGGCGGCGGCAGCGTCCCTCCTATCGCCTGGAGGAGTCTGGGCAGGGTGACCCGGTTCGTCGCGCCGGTGGAATCCCGCCAGTCGGTCAGGGTATTCGCAATCTCGGCCCGGATCTGATTGTAGGCCCGGGCACTTCTGGGATCCTGGAAGCGAAGCACCTCATTCCCGTAGCTGAAGCGCCCCTGCTGACTCACCAGGAGGCCAAAGAGGCTGTCCACGTCGGCAAGCAGGGCGCGGGAGGCTTCTGCAGTTTCGAATGGCTCCCGGAGTGAGCCACGGCCTCCTGGGTCATCCGGCCGATAGGTCTGCTCCAGCATGACTTCCCGGCCGCGGTAGACGCGGAGAATGTTTCCCGCTGCGGCTACCATCCTCCGCGCTGCACGAAGACTCTCCGGCGCGGCGAACCGGGACGGCGCGAAGATTCTCCTGAAGCTGACATAGTCGAGCCCATCGTCCATCTCGGAACGGGCATCGGCGTAGGCTTCGAAGTAGCTCGGTGCCCGGTTTCGAGTGGCGGTGAGTCGGGAGACTCTGGTTTCCTCATGCTCCGGAGGGGCAGCGCTGTCGAGGGTCACCGGAAGATTCGCCAGCGGTCTGGACGGAGCAGGGAACAGATTCGGAATGGAGTCGAGGCGCAGAGTCGCGGCTCCTGCGGCGGCGCCCCGTTCCAGAGGTACTGCGGAGTCGGCTGGATGAGCCGTGGGGCCGGGAGCCATCCCCTCGGAAAGGGTGGTGTCCCGGTTGCGGTGGGCAGCCAGCCATGGGGAGACTTTCGGCCACGCCAGGATGGCCCCGCCGACCGATGCCACGGCCAGAAGCCCCATCGACAGCGCGAGCATGATCCGGAGCTTGCCGGCGCGGGTGGCGTTGCGATTGAGCGGCCCAGTGGCCGAGTGGAACAGTGGAATGGCCCCCGGCACGAGATCGCGCGGTGGGGGGGTGAGTTCTATGAATTCGGCCGTCGCGGCTGGTGCATCGACCGGGACGGCAACAATCGGAGCTGGCGAGATAACCGGGGTCGGAATCGGCGACGCCGGAGCCAAGACCGCAGGGGCGACCGTCGAAGCGGGGCGCTTTCCCGTTACGACAGCACGGTAGTCGGGGTGTACGTTTATCGGCAGCCACTTCCCGGCCGACTTGTGGAAAACTTCGGCCGTCTCGCTGACCATTCCCGAGCTGACCGCCTGGGCAAGCTCCTCTGCCGTCCGATAAACCGACTCTTCACCAGAAGCCAGCCTGATACGATACATACGACTCCGCGCTTGGTGTCCTAGGGATCAACTGGCCCTGCAACTACAGTTTGCGTGCCCGGTTCTGCTGGCGATCAGGCTGCATGGCGCTGGTTTATGCAGTTTTCAAAGCCAGCCTCGAACTTACATCATATGCATACATGAATAGTCTTGTGGCGTATAGTGATACGGTGTTGGCATACCTGATGTATCGGTTGAGGTGGAAGTCGATTGCGGCGGCTTTTTTCGACTACCTCCCGCGCGGTCACTTCACCCCGGTGCCGCAACTTGACCGAGAAATTTCGCATGGAGGTACCCGATGAGCGGTGATCCGCATTCCCTCGGAAGTCGCCGGGAGCTGTCCAGGCGGGCATTCGTAGCCGCTGCGGGCCTCGCGCTGGTTGCTGCCGATCCGTCCAGCCTTTCTGGCCGTACTCACTCTCGTAACATTTCAACACCGCCGACGCCTCCCGCCCCACCCGAGTTCGAACTCGAGGAAGTCTCACTGGCCGAGTTACGGGCCGGAATGGAGTCGGGCCGCTGGACCGCAAAGGAGCTGGTCGAGCGCTACCTCGGCAGGATCGCCGCCCTGGATCGGACCGGACCCACGCTCAGGCACATTCTGGACTTGAATCCGGAGGCCATCGCGGTGGCTGAGCGGCTGGATCGGGAGCGTGCCGGCGGCGGAGTCCGGGGCCCTCTGCACGGAATTCCTCTCGTTCTCAAGGACAACATCGACACCGCTGACAGGATGACGACTACCGCCGGTTCACTCGCGCTCGAAGGGTCGCACGCCCGAAGGGATGCCTTCCTGGCGGAGCGGCTCAAAGCCGCTGGGGCGATCCTGCTCGCCAAGACGAGCATGAGCGAGTGGGCCAATTTCCGGTCGACCAGAAGCTCCAGCGGCTGGTGCAGTCGGGGGGGACAGGGCAAGAACCCCTATGCTTTGGACCGGACCCCCTGCGGCTCGAGTTCGGGGACGGGAGGGGCCGTGGCCGCCAGCTACGTCGCGGCGGGAATTGGCACTGAGACCGATGGCTCGATCACCTGCCCGGCGGCGACGGTCGGCCTGGTCGGATTGAAGCCAACCGTAGGTCTCGTCAGCCGGAGCGGAATCATCCCGATCTCTGCCAGCCAGGATACCGCGGGCCCTATTGCGCGCACGGTGGCGGACGCCGCGGCGCTGCTCTCGGCGATTACCGGGATCGATTCCCGCGATCCCGCGACAGCGGCGAGTGCCTCGCACGCGGGGCAGGACTATACCCGTTTCCTGGATGCGGACGGTCTGCGCGGCATGCGTCTGGGGGTGACCCGCAAGGTCTTCACCGGCTATCACGACGGAACCGATCGCCTCTTCGCCGAGGCGCTGGATGTCATGCGATCGCTGGGCGCGGTGATTGTCGATCCCGCCGACCTGCCTCATGCCGCCGACACCGGCGAGGCGGAAGGCGTTGTGCTGCACTATGAATTCAAGGCCGGGCTCAACGCCTATCTCACGGCGCTGGGGCCTGACGCTCCGGTGAAGTCGCTGGCGGAGGTGATCGCCTTCAACGAGCGGGAGCGAGATCGGGTGATGCCCTTCTTCGGTCAGGATACCATGATCAAGGCGCAGGGGATGGGGCCGTTGACGTCACCGATCTATCGCCGGGCACTGGCGACCTCGCGGCGTCTGTGGCGGAGCGAGGGGATCGACGCGGTCATGACCAAGCATCGACTCGATGCGCTCATCGCCCCGACGGGGAACCCGGCCTGGCCGATCGATCTGATCAACGGCGACCATTTCACCGGCTCAGTGACCACGCCGGCGGCAGTGGCCGGCTATCCGCACATCACGGTGCCCGGCGGCCTCTTCTGCGGGCTTCCGGTGGGGATTTCATTCTTTGGCCGAGCCTGGAGCGAACCGACGCTGCTGCGGATGGCGTTCGCCTACGAGCAGGCCACTCATCATCGGCGTCCACCGCAGTTTCTCCCCACCGCAGAG
>JBDTTN010000208.1:0-5556 GCA_039930625.1 Gemmatimonadota bacterium
GCGACGCCGTCGATGCTCGGCACCGCCTACGTGCTCTTCCACCATGTGATGGGTGAATGTGACGGCGTGCGCGGCGTCTGGGGCTATGTCCGCGGCGGCATGGGCGGGCTCTCCAACGCCATCGCGTCGGCGGCAAAGGAAAAAGGCGCGGAGATCAAGGTCAACACGCGAGTCGCGAAGATCACGGTAAAGGATGGCCGCGCGACCGGCGTGGTGCTCAAGGACGGCACCGAGTACAGCGCGAAGAAGGTGATCTCCTGTCTCGACGCGACCGTCACCTTTCTCGGCCTGATGGGCGGAAAAGACCTGCCGGCGGATTTCGTGGACTCGGTGAAGCATCTCGACTACGCCAGCGGGAGCTGCAAGATCAATCTCGCACTCTCCGAGGTGCCCGACTTCACCTGCCTCCCTGGCAACACCCCGGGCCCGCAGCATCGCGGTACGATTCACCTCTGCCCCGACCGGACCTACATCGAGAAGGCCTTCGATCAGGCGAAGTACGGCTACATCTCCGACAGCCCGATCATCGAGGCGACCATCCCGTCCTCACTCGACAATACCGTCGCTCCTGCGGGCAAGCACGTCATGTCGATGTTCACCCAGTATTTCCCCTACAAGCTCGCGGCGGATGCGGGAACGCTGGAGGAGAACAAGAAGCGATATGCCGAGCGCTGCATCGACATCATGACCCAGTACGCGCCCAACTTCCGGAAGTCGGTGCTCAACTACCAGGTACTCTCGCCGATGGACATCGAGCGGGTCTACGGCCTGACTGGCGGGAACATCATGCAGGGGACGATGTCGCTGTCGAGCCTGAGCTTCATGCGGCCGGTGCCGGGCTACGCCGACTACCGCACGCCGGTGAAGGGCCTCTACATGTGCGGCGCCGCGACCCATCCGGGCGGCGGTGTCATGGGCGCCTGCGGCTACAACGCGGCGCGGGAGATCCTGAAGGACGGCTGATCGTTCACCCGGCCACAACAATCAAGGGGCCCTGTCCGACAGGACAGGGCCCCTTGAGGCTTGCAGGGGAGTATCAGGGGGCAACGCCGAGCTCCAGAGGTTCCTCGCAGCCGGAAGCGAAGTCCACCCCACGCACGAGCGGCGTCGCACCCAGAGCATTGCGCCAGCACTGCAACGCTGAAATCGGCGCGGAACTCCGAACGTCCGCCGGAGCCCCCGACCCCGACCCATCCGGCTGACCGGGGACCCAGATGCCATCGCCCGGATAGCGCACGAATCCGAATCCCTCCTGTCCTGGCCGGACGAGGGCCCGTGCCCGGATGCGGAGCTGCGGGAGGGTGTCGACTCGCACCGATAGAGCCTGAAGCCCCGGCTCATCGCCAAGGGTCCAGTTCGTCAGCGCCTGTCCGATGCTGTCGGAGCGTGTCGTGGCCGGCTCCGCCGACCCGCTGCCGGCAGCGGGGAGGAAAGTCACCGGTGCGCCGCCAACCGGATTGCCGAATCCGTCGCGAACCAGCACGACGACCGCCGCCGCGAGCGCACTGGCCGCCGCCGACGACTGCAGGTCACCCGTCACGAGGGTGAGGGAGGCGGGCGGCGCGGGTGTCGCGACGGCATGGAATACGATCGAGTCGAGCCCGGATGCCCTGGCCGTCGCCAGGTGCGGGCCCGCAGCCGTGGGCAGGGTCCAGTGCGCCAGCGCGTGGCCGCTCGGGCCGGTGGTCTGGGTGATCGGGTCCAGCGAGCCAGACCGACCTGCAACCGCGAATCGCACCAGTACCCCAGGCACCGGCTGCCCGAACTTGTCGGTGACGTAGACGGTGAGGCCAGTGTCGAGCGGTTGACCAACGGTCCCCTGCTGGCCCTCGCCTCCCACCGCAGTCATCGCGGTCGGGACCGGACGGGGGCCAGTTGCGTCCTCGCTGCAGCCCAGCACCAGCAGCGCCCCGAACACAAGCCCGGGGCACCGCGAGGTGAATCGGCCCGCGAAATCGAAGCGCATTGCCGTCCGTCTGGAGATAGGTAGAATAGAGCCACATTGAGGCCTCGGCCGCTGCCGGGCAAGCCCAGAAGCTGAGTTCCAAGTTCCAAGTTCCAAGTGGCAACGTTGCAGCGACCCACCGCCTCGATATCTGGAACTCAGCACTTAGTACCCGGAACTCGGAACCACCACCCCCAGGAGCGGTGATCGTGAAAGCCTATCAAATGTACATCGGTGGGAAGTTTGTCAGCGCCGCCAGTGGAAAGACGTTCAACGTCTACGACCCCGCCACAGAGGCCGTCATCGCGACCTGCCCCGCCGGCGACGCCTCCGACGTGGCCCGCGCCGTCGCCGCCGCCAAGACCGCTTTCTACGGCGGATGGAAGGGCACCAGCGCGCAGGACCGCGGCCGCATCCTCTTTCGCATCGCCGAGCGGATCCGGGCCCGCAAGGACGAGCTGGCCCGTATCGAGACCCTCAACTCCGGCAAGCCGATCGTCGAGTCCGAATACGACATGGACGACTCGGCGGTCTGCTTCGAGTACTACGGCGGCCTCGCCACCAAGATCAACGGCGAAGTGATCCCGGTGCCGACCAACGCCATGGTCATGGCGGTCAAGGAACCGATGGGTGTCGCCGGCCAGATCATCCCCTGGAACTATCCGCTTGCCATGGCCGCCTGGAAGCTCGGCCCCGCGATCGCGGCCGGCTGCACGGTGGTCATCAAGCCCGCTGAGCAGACCCCGCTGAGCCTCCTGGCACTGGCGGAGGACTTCGAGGCCTGCGGCCTGCCCCCCGGCGTGATCAACGTGATCACCGGACTCGGACCGGACGCCGGCGCGCCGCTCGTCGCGCACCCCGATGTCCGGAAGATCGCCTTCACCGGTTCCGCCGAGGTCGGCAAGCTCATCATGCGGAGCGCCGCCGATCAACTCAAGCGGGTCTCCCTCGAACTGGGCGGCAAGTCGCCGAACATCTTCTTCGCCGATGCCGACTTCGAGGCCGCCGTCGACGGCGCGCTCTTCGGCACCTTCATCAATCAGGGCGAGGTCTGCTCCGCCGGGAGCCGAGTGCTGGTGCAGCAGGAGATCTACAAGAAGTTCGTCGACGCCTGCGCCGCCAAGGCGAAGACCATCCGCCTGGGCCCGGGCATCGAGCGGGAGACCAAGATGGGCCCGCTGGTGAGCGCCGAGCAGCGCGACCGGGTGCGCAAGTACCAGGAGATCGGCAAGAAGGAGGCAAAGGTCGCCGCGGGCGGCGGAGTGCCGAAGTTCGACAAGGGCTGGTACGTCGAGCCGACGATCTTCTACGACGTGGACAACAACGCCCGCATCGCGCAGGAAGAGATCTTCGGCCCGGTCATGAGCGTCATCCCCTTCAAGGACGAGGCGCAGGCGCTGGAGATCGCCAACGCGACGCCCTTCGGCCTCGCGGCGGCGGTGTGGACCCGCGACATCTTCAAGGCCTTCCGGGTGGTGAAGCAGCTGGAGGCGGGGATTGTCTGGGTGAATCACATGCAGCCGACGATGCTCGAGGCGCCGTGGGGCGGCTACAAGATGTCAGGCTTCGGCCGCGAGTTGGGGCACTGGGGCGTGGAGGAATATCTCGAGACCAAGCAGATCTACATCAATCTCGACGAGGCGCCGATCGGGTGGTATTAGGCGATTAGGCGATTAGGCGATTGGGCGATTGGGCGATTGGGCGGTTGGGCGATTGGGCGATTGGGCGGTTAGGCGGTTAGGCGGTTAACACAACGAAGGGTGGGCTCCTCGCGGATCCCACCCCCCGCGCCCTAACCGTCCAACCGCCTAACCGGCTACACCCCCAACTCACCCTAACAACGCCCGCCGGTCCGCTTCGCCGAGTCCGCGAATCTCCTGCATCACTCGCTCCGCGACGCTGCGGCTCGCCGCCGCCGTCGGCTTGAGATCGGCCCACGCAGCATGGTCCATCGCGGGGCCGAAGCGGACCCGGATGGGTTCGCCGCCCCGGATGCGGCGAGCGAGGATATTCGCCAGGCTGTTGCCAAGCCCGGCGATGAAGACCGGCACCACCTGCGGCCTGGCTTCGAGGATCAATCGTCCCACGCCGGCATGAGGCGGAAGAAAGCTGTACGGGTCAGGATCACGATTGCGGGTCCCTTCCGGGTGGTATCCGATCAGCCGTCCCCGGCCTTCGCGGCAGAGCGAGGCCAGCTCCGCAACCGCCCACTGATTGAACGGCGCCTTGCGCGACTTGTGAAAGAATGGCGGATACATCGACCACCAGGCCGCGAATGCGTTCAGCAGCACGCCACCCGGTCGCTGGTAGAAGTACCTGCCGCGGACCGGAAAGAGGATGGCGCGCCACCCCGGCAGCCTGCGGAAGAGCACGCTCATCACGACATACAGGTCGAACAGCGAGCGATGGTTGCACACCACCAGCAGCGGTCGCTCGCGCGATGTCGCGGCGACATGCTCCAACCCGTCCACCACAAGCAGCGGCCCGATGAGCAGCACGATCCATCGCGCGCTGATCTCGCGGCCGCACCAGAACCAGATTCGCTGCCACCGACCGCTGTTCATCCTGCGCGCCAGCCGCACGGCGGCGCGTTCGAACGGCGTGAGTACGTCGAGCGGCGGCAGGGAGTCCATTATTTCCGGGTGAGGGCGAACCGCCCACCACAGGATTCCCCCAAACCGGCCCGGAGTCAAGCGGCACTATACTTCTTTCGTTCACGACCCCACCCGGACTCGAGGCGGAGCGCGCACGATGGCACGTTGGCGAGAGTTGGCGCGGCGCGGACTGGTCGCCCTCATCGGCGGGCCCGCCCTCGCGGCCGCCCCGCGTGACCAGGTCGTCGTCGAGCGGTTGCCGCCGTTCGAATCCCGCCTGCTGGGGGAGAACCGCACCATCGATGTCTTCCTCCCCCGCGGCTACGTCCACGACAGCACCACCAGCTACCCCGTTCTCTACGCCAACGATGGCCAGGACATGGAGGCGGTCGATCTGGCGGGTACCCTCGACTCGCTGCAGCGCACCGGCGCGATGCTCCCGGTGATCGTCGTCGCGATCCATGCCACCGACCGGATCCAGGACTACGGCACCGCGTACGTCTCCAACGCGCAGGGCCTCGGCGCGCGGGCCGATCGCTACAGCCAGTTCCTCCTCGCCGAGCTGATGACCATGATCGAGGCCCGCTACCGGGTGCTGCGCGGCCCCGCCAACACCGCCATCATGGGCTGGTCGCTCGGCGGGCTCTCGGCGTTTGATCTGGCGTGGCGCCACTCCGACCGCTTCGGCGCCGTCGGGGTCTTCTCGGGGTCGTTCTGGTGGCGGACGGACGATACCGATCCCGCGTCGAAGCAGGCCTCGCGCATCATGCACCGCCGAGTGCGGGAAACACCGGGGCATCCGGCGCTGCGGATGTGGTTCGAGACCGGCCGCAACGACGAAAGCTCGGATCGGGACCGGGATGGCGTCATCGACGCAATCCAGGACACCGAGGAGCTGGTCGTGGAGCTGGAGAAGAAGGGTTATCGCCGCGGACCGGAGATGGTGCATTTGATCGTTGAAGGGCAGCACGATCTCCCCACCTGGAAACGGCTCATGCCCGAGTGGCTCACCTGGGC
>JBDTTN010000209.1:0-5546 GCA_039930625.1 Gemmatimonadota bacterium
GAGCTTGTCGCGCGCGGCATCCACCCGCTCGCGCAGCGCCTGATTCTCCATTTCGAGTTCGAGGACCCGCTGGCGGGAGTGCACCAGCTCCGGTCCGGCCACGACCCCGCCCTTCGCCTTCGCTTCGCCGAGTTCGGCTTCGGCTTTCAGCGAGCGGCGACGCCAGGCAGCGAGCTCCTCACCCACGTGCTGGAGGAGATCCCCCAGATCGTGGACGGCGCGCTCGTCAGGACGTTCGTAGCCTTGCGTCAAGTTCCCTCTCCAGAGCTTTCAGGATCCGACTCAGAGCCGCGTCCACATCTTCGTCGCGAATGGTCCGGTCCGGCGCGCGGAACACCAGCCGGAACTGCACCGCCCGCCGGTCGTCACCGAGCTGTTCGGTACGAAACTCACTGACCACCTCGACGGCCTCCAGCAGCTTGCCGCTGCTCCTCATCACCCGCATGGCATCCGCCGCCGAGGTGGCGGGGGTGAGGAGCAGGTTGATATCGCGCCAGGATGACGGTGTGGTCGGCAGCGGAGTGTAGCGCACCGGGGATCGCAATTCATCGCTGATCACGACCTCCAGTCCGAACACCGGTGCCGCCCACGCGGGGGGATCCAGGTCGAGACGGCGGGCGTGGCCGACGGTTCCCCCGTCGCTCCCCCGTGCAATCCAGCCACCTGCATCAACTTGCACCGTGGCGGACGGATTTGCCAGAGCGACGGCCGCCTCGAATAGCGACTTGAGGTCCCACATATCGATTTCCGGTGCTTTGCCCCCCTCGGTCCAGTGGCCCGCCACGCGGGTACCGGAGAGGACAGCCGCGACTCGGCTGGTCTCGATGGGCCGTCCTCCAGCCTTGGGCATCAGGAATCCCGTCCCGATCTCGAAGAGGCGGACCTCCAGCACCTGGTGGGACCAGTTGCTCTGTACTGCCCGCTTGAGCCCCGGCAACAGAGTCTGCCGCAGGTAGGCGTCCTCCGCCGAAAGCGGATTCACGAGGCGGACACTGCCCTCTCCCTCCGTGGGCCCCAGCGACAGCATCGTGGCTTCGAGCAGGCCGAGAGTGACCAGCCCTTCGCGGACCTGGGCGATGGCGGTCTCCATCGGCGGATCACCCAGCCGTCCAACGCGGTAGGGGCGCAGATCCACCGGGAAGTTGTCGTAGCCGTGCAGCCGGGCGATCTCCTCGATCAGATCGACCTCGCCGGTGAGATCAGGCCGCCACCCGGGTACGTCCACCGCCAACCTCGCGTCCTCGGGCTTGTTGAGCACGGTGCAGCCGATGGCCACCAGGTATTTCTCGATCGCGGCGATGCCTAGCTCGGCGCCGAGTACCTGGGCCACCCGTGCGGTGCGAACGAAGATCCGGGGCGGATTGCTTGGCACGGGCCAGATGTCGATCGCATCCTCGATCCGGCCGCCGGCGGTGGCGAGGATGAGCTCGGCGCACCGTCGCTGCGCCTCCGGGAGACCCCAGAGATCGACGCCGCGCTCAAAGCGGTAGGAGGCATCGGTGGAGAGGCCGAGCGCGCGGCGGGAGCGCCGGACCCGCGCCGGCTCGAAGTAGGCGGCTTCGAGGAGGAGATCGGTCGTGGTGTCGCTTACCTCGGTATTGGCGGCGCCCATCACACCTGCGACGCCGACGACCCGCTTGCCATCGGCGATGACCGTCATGTCCTCGCTGAGCTTGCGCTCGGTACCATCGAGAGTGGTCACCTTCTCGCCGGGCTCGGCTCGTCGAGCCACGAGCGCCGGTCCCTCGAGACGGGCGAGGTCGTAGGCATGCATCGGGTGATTCAGCTCGAGCATGACGTAGTTGGTCGCGTCGACGACGTTGTTGATGCTGCGAACGCCGGCGGCCTGCAGCCGGTCGCTGAGCCAGGCGGGGGATGGCCCGATCTTCACTCCGCGAATGATCGTCGCGGTGATTCGGGGACAGCCGTGCGGATCGTCGGTGCCGACGGTAACCGCGCCGATGCTGCCCCGTGCCGATTCCACCCGCCGCAGCGTGCCCAGGCCGCTTTCCGGCGTACCGGGAATCTCCGGCAGCCGGAACGGGACGCCGTAGCGATGGGCGAGCTCCCGTGCGATGCCCTTGTGCCCGAGCAGATCGGGCCGGTTAGGCGTGACATCGAGGACCAGCCGTTCGTCGTCGACCGGCAGCACCTCGAGGAGTGGCGTGCCCGGCGCAGCCGCGGTGTCGAGTTCGAGGATTCCGTCATGCTCCTGGCCGAGTCCCAATTCGCGCGCGGAACAGAGCATCCCCTCAGAGGTCTCTCCCCGGATCTTGCGGCGCTCGAGCGTGATGCCGCCCGGCAGAGTCACGCCCACGCGCGCAAAGGGATACTTCTTTCCCTCGGTGACGTTGGGCGCGCCGCACACCACTTGGCGCCGTTCGTCGGTGCCGTCATTGACGAGGCAGAGCCGCAGCCGATCGGCGTTGGGATGCGGACGAGCGGATTCGACCAGGCCCACGACGACGGCATCGAGTCCGGGATGCAGCGGCTCGATGGCGTCCACCGGCACTCCCAGCATCGCGAGCCGGGCCGCGAGTTCCTTCGAGTCCAGCTTGCGGCGGAGAAAGGCCTCCAGCCAGCGGCGGGAGACGTTCATCGCGGCACCTCGGCGCCACCGGCAAACTGCTGCAGGAAGCGCATGTCTCCCTCGTAGAGCAGCCGGATGTCACTGATGCCATAGCGATTCATTGCGATCCGTCCCGGCCCCATGCCAAAGGCGAAGCCGGTATACCGCTCGGCGTCCACCCCGCAGTTGCTGAGCACGTTGGGGTGCACCATCCCCGCACCGAGGATCTCCATCCAGCCGGTGCCCTTGCAGGCGGCGCAGCCGGTTCCGCCGCAGACCCCGCAGCCCACGTCCATTTCGGCCGACGGCTCGGTGAAGGGGAAGAACGATGGGCGAAAGCGCACCGCGGTGCTCGGGCCGAAGAACTCCCGGGCGAAGTGGGCCAGCGTCGCCTTGAGATCGACGAAGGAGATGCCCTCGTCGACGGCAAGGCCTTCGATCTGGGCGAAGACCGGCGCGTGTGAGGCGTCGAAGGTGTCCTTGCGGTAGACCGAGCCGGGGATGACGACGCGGATCGGAGGCGGGGTCTCCAGCATGACGCGGACCTGCACCGGCGAGGTGTGGGTGCGCGTGAGGAGGCGTCCCTCGTTCCGCTCGCGGCGCTCATGTTCCGAGGCGAGACCCGAGGTGCGATTCACGCGGCGGTCAGGCACGTCGAGGTACAGCGTGTCGTGCATGTCCATCGCCGGGTGGTCCGGCGGGAAGTTGAGCGCCCCGAAGTTGAGCCACTCGGTTTCGACTTCAGGTCCGGTCGCCCGCGCGAAACCGAGTCCGTGGAAGATGCCGACGATCTCCTCGACCACCTGGGTCACCGGATGCACGCCGCCGCGCCAGCGGGGGCGGCCAGGCATCGTGAGGTCGGTGCCGCGGGCAATCCTGGCGGCGGTGGCAGTAGCAAGCGCGGCGCGGCGGGCCCCGAATGCGGCCTCGAGGTCGGCACGGAGAGTGTTCGCCCGCTGTCCCGCCGAGCGCTTTTCGGCGTCGGGGAGCTTGGGGAGCACCGTCTTGAGGAATTCGGTGAGGCGCCCCTGCTTGCGGCCGAGGAGCACGATGTACTCGGCCTCGAGCGCACGCTCGTCGAGCGCGGCGATGAGGGGAAGCCGGGCGGCGATCTCCTGGAGATCGTGGTCGTACGCGGGATGGTCGGTCATGGGAACCTGGGGACCAGAATCAACGCGGGGTCACCCACCTCGGGCGGGCGACCCCACGGAGCACTTCACTTCGGGTCGTCCTACGCGTGCGCCTTCGCGACCTCGGCGATCTTCGCGAATGCGTCCATGTCCTTCACGGCCAGGTCGGCAAGCACCTTCCGGTTCACTTCGACGCCGGCCTTCTTGAGTGCCGCCATGAAGCCACTGTAATTGAAGCCGTGCATCCGGCACGCCGCGTTGATGCGGGTGATCCAGAGGCTGCGGAACTCGCCCTTCTTCTTGCGGCGGTCACGGTAGGCGTACTGCATGGCCCGCTCGACCGTCTCCTTGGCGGGACGATAGAGCTTGCTGCGGGCTCCACGCGCGCCCTTGGCGGCGCGCATGACCTTCTTCTTGCGGGCGTGGTGAGCGACGTTGCTCTTTACGCGAGGCATGGTCTCTCTCCCTTACGCCTGAAGCAGGCGGTTTACCCGTGGGAAGTCGGCCGACGCCACCAGGGCGCCCTTCTTGAGCCGGTTCTTCCGCTTGCGGGTCTTCTTGGTCAGGATGTGGCTGTGGTTGGCGTGCCACCGCTTCAGCTTTCCGGTGCCGGTCCGCTTGAAGCGCTTGGTGGCTGCGCGCTTGTTCTTCATCTTGGGCATTGCGTTCTCCGTCGTTCCGTGTCGGGGGCCGAGTAGGGGCGACCCGCCGGGTCGCCCCTACTTCGGCCCCATCACCATCACCATGTTGCGGCCTTCGAGCTTCGCGTCCTGCTCGATCTTGCCGATATCCGCCAGCCCGATGGCGAACCGGTCCAGCACCGCCCGTCCCAGCTCGATATGCGCGAGCTGCCGGCCGCGGAACATCATCGTCACCTTCACCTTGTTGCCCTCACCCAGGAACTCGCGGGCGTGCCGGCTCTTGAACTCGAAATCGTGTTCTTCGATGCTGGGACGGACCTTGATCTCCTTCAGGTGAATCACGTGCTGCTTCTTCTTGGCAGCCCGGGCAGCCTTGGCCTCTTCGAACTTGTACTTCCCGTAGTCCATGATCTTGACCACGGGGGGCCGAGCCATCGGAGCCACTTCCACCAGGTCGAGCCCGCGCTCCTGAGAGGCGGCCAGGGCCTCGTCGATCGTGAGAACCCCCAGCTGCTCGCCATCAGGGCCGATGACCCGGACCGGACTGATCCGGATCTGGCGGTTGACGCGTGTCCGGCGTTCGCGCTCGTTTGTGGACAGTGCCTCACTCCCGCGTAATAGGAAAACAAAACGGACACCCGTGGCATTCCCCGGGTGTCCGGCACTCATGTCCCCGCCGCCCTTGGGCGCCGGTCGCATGACCAACCGTGCTGGACCCTGTCGCACCGTAGTCCCACCGGGCTGGGGGTGGGGAGCCACCGGCCCCCGCTTCAGTAAACCGGGGACAAACCTAGCCCAGACAACCCCTTCGGGTCAACTGGCGGGTTGTCGAAATGGGGTCGACAGGGAAAATTACTGGGGTCATGTCCGAGGCCCACCTTCCCGCTCGCCGCTTCACCGAGACCGACACCGACGCCATCCTGCGCCGGACCGCTGAGCTGGCTTCCGGAACCGAGGCGGCGGCCGCGAGCCGGGGGCTCACCCTGGACGAGTTGGAGGCGCTGGCACGCGAGGCGGGGCTCTCGCCGGAACTGGTGCGCCGGGCCGCCCGGGAGGTCTCCCTCCGCGAGATGCTGCAGCCCTCCCCGTGGACCGGCGGACCACGCCGCCTGGCGCTGGAGCGGACGATCCCCGGCGAGCTGTCGGAGATCGGCTGGGAGGCGTTCGTGAATGAGGCGCAGCGGACCCTCGGCGTTCCCGGCTTTG
>JBDTTN010000210.1:0-5530 GCA_039930625.1 Gemmatimonadota bacterium
GGGAGCGCCAGGGCCTCGTCATAGCCATTGGTGTGCAGCGACTGGGTGCCGCCCAGCGCCGCCGCCAGTCCCTGCACAGTCACCCGCACGATGTTGTTCATCGGCTGCTGCGCCTGCAGGGTGACGCCACCGGTCTGGGTGTGGAAGCGGAGCCGGCAGGTCTGGTCGTCGGCGTTGAAGCGTTCCCGCGCGAGGCGGGCCCAGAGGCGGCGCGCCGCCCTGAACTTGGCGACCTCTTCGAAGAGATCGTTGTGCGCCGCAAAGAAGAACGAGAGCCGCGGACCGATGCGGTTGACCTCGAGCCCCGCATCCACCGCTCGGCGCAGGTATTCGAGCGCGTTCGCCAGCGTAAACCCGACCTCCTGCGAGGCCGTGGCCCCGGCCTCCCGCATGTGGTAGCCGCTGATCGAGATGGGATTGAAGTTCATCCCCTCTTCCGCGACGAACCGGAAGAGATCTGTCACCAGCCGGAGCGAAGGCTCCGCCGGGTAGATGTAGGTACCCCGCGCGATGTACTCCTTGAGCACGTCGTTCTGCACGGTGCCCTGGAGTTTGTTCCGGGCGACGCCCTGTTCCTCCCCGACCACGACGTACATCGCGAGCAGCACGGCGGCCGTGGCATTGATGGTCATCGAGGTGGAGACCTTGTCCAGCGGGATCTCCCGGAAGAGATCGTGCAGGTCCTCGACGGTATCGATAGCCACTCCGACGCGGCCTACCTCGCCAGCCGCCATCGGATGATCGGAGTCGTAGCCCATCTGGGTCGGCAGGTCGAACGCCGTCGAGAGGCCGCTCTGCCCCGCGGTGAGCAGGTGCCGGAAGCGGGCATTCGTCTCTTCCGCGGTTCCGAAGCCCGCGTACTGGCGCATGGTCCAGAGTCGGTCGGTGTACATCGCCGGGTAGACGCCGCGCGCAAACGGGAAGCGCCCGGGCGCGCCGAGGTCCCGGGCGGGATCTCCGGTCCAGTCGTCGGGGCCGTACACGGTCTTGCGGTCGTCTGGCATCCGTACCGGGGGTGGAGAGTGGGAGGCGACGGGTTTGAAAAGCGGTGACTTGTGATTTGTGAGGCGTGAGGTGCACGAGGCACTGCTCCTCAACCTGCACTTCTCACTCCCTAGGCTTCACCCGTCTGGCGCAGCGTATCGGCGACGTAGCCGACGTCCTCGCGCGAGCCGATGACCAGCGGGGTGCGCTCATGCAGGTCGGTGGGCATGATATCAAGTATGCGTCGCGTTCCATCGGTCGCCGAACCGCCGGCCTGCTCCGCGATGAAGGCCATCGGCGATGCCTCGTAGAGCAGCCGCAGCTTTCCCTTGGGATTCTTGGTGTCGGCGGGATACATGAAGATCCCGCCGGCGAGCAGGTTGCGATGGAAATCGGCGACGAGCGAGCCGATATAGCGGCTGTTCTTGCCTGGAATCTCCCATGGACGGTCGCCGTGGAAGCCACGCACCGCCCACTGGGTGCCCTTGGTCCAGCGGGCGAAGTTCGACTCGTTGACGCTGTAGTACTTGCCGACGCGCGGTGTGACGATCTTCGCATGGGAGAGCAGGAACTCGCCGATCGAGGGATCCAGCGTGAAGCCAGCGACACCCTGCCCGGTGCTGTAGATGAGCATCGTGCTGGAGCCGTAGATCACATACCCTGCCGCGACCTGCTTGCACCCCGGTTGCAGCACATCGGCGAGGCTGCCCTTGCCCTCCCGACTGACGCGCCGATAGACACTGAAGATGGTGCCGACGGCACCGTTGACATCGATATTGGAAGAACCGTCGAGAGGATCGTACAGGACGGCGTACTTGCCGGGTGCGTACTGGTCGGGAACCGGGATGATCATCTCGTCTTCCTCGGAGGCCATGACGCAGACGCGGCCGGTGTGATTCAGCGCGTTGGTCATCGTCTCGTTGGCGAATACGTCGAGCTTCTGCTGCTCCTCTCCCTGCACGTTGGTGTTGCCGGCGCTGCCCAGGATGTTCACCAGGCCGGCGCGGCGGATGCTGGCGGCGATGATCTTGGCCGCAAGTGCGATGTCGTACAGCAGGTTCGACAGCTCGCCGGTGGCCTCAGGGTACTTGTCCTCCTGGTCCAGAATCCAGCGCTCGATCGTGGTGACGCGACTATTGGGAAGTACCAAGGTGGCCTCTCGTCTCGAACGTCTGGTGGCGGCCCCGGCCGTCGATCGTGACGGCCCGGCCATCGGTAGTGACCGTGATAGTGCCAAGCTGGTCGGTTCGCCAGATGCCAATCCCGTGCCGAGTCAGGCGGTCGATCACCTCGGCGTGCGGATGGCCGTAGCGATTGCCCCGGCCCAGGCTGATGATCGCCGCGTGTGGCGCCAGCTCCGTGAGCCACGCCTCGCCGCTGGCCGATCGGGAGCCGTGGTGCCCGACCTTCAGCAGGTCCACCGCACCGATCCGTCCCGCGAGTCGCGACTCGGCGTGCAATCCGCCGTCGCCCGGAAAAAGCGCGCGAAACCCGCCGTATTCGACCAGCAGGACCACCGAATCCTCGTTGAGGTCCACCCGCCACTCGGTCCACGCGGTGTCGGGATGCAGGACTGTGAAGCGCACGCTGTCGAGCTCCAGCTTCAGCCCGTCTCTGGCCGGGCGCCATGGCACTCCGAGCGCCTCCAACTGGTCCAGGAAGCCGGTGTACAGCGAGTCGCTCACCAGCTCCGCCGGCTCCAGCACTGCGGCAGCGGGATAGCGGTCGAGGACCGCCGGCAGTCCGCCGAGGTGATCGGCGTGCGCATGCGAAATGATCGCCAGGGCGAGACCTGCAGCACGGTGCTGCGCGAGGAACGGAGCGACGACTCGGCGCCCGGCATCGTCCCGATCGCTCCGCGGCCCGGCGTCGATCAGCACCCAGTGCCCAGCCGGCGTGCGGAGCAGGGCCGCATCCCCCTGTCCGATATCGAGAAAATGTAACGAGAGGCCGGAGTCGGCGTCATGGACGGTCCGGACGCCGTCGGCCAGCAGGAGCAGCCAGGTTCCGGCGCAGGCGCCAAGCGCCAGCCGCCGAGCCGCCTCCCAACCCGGTGCCCGCCCGCTGATCCCCCACGCAGCCACCGCGAGGACACCAAGCCAGGGCAGGGCCGAGGCGGGTGCAGCGGGTTGAATGATGGCGGCGGCATCCGATTGTCCGCCCCACCAGGCGAGCTGATCGAGGAGACCGAGCAGCGCGCCGGAGCCGGCGGCAAGTGGCGCGGCGAGCGGGGGCACGAGCGCCGCCGCGAGCAGACTCAGCAACAGGCCGGGCACCGCAAGTGCCGCGAGGGGAATCGCGGCGAAATTGAGCAGTATTCCGGCGACCGACACCATGCCGAACAGCGCGGCGGTGATGGGGGCGGTGGCGAGGGTCGCTCCGATGGAGGCGGACAGCATTCGCCACCACCAGGCAGTGCCCAGGGCGCGGTCACTCCATCGGCCGGCAAGCAGGGCACCGAGCAGTGCGCTGGCGGAGAGCCACGCCCCGGCATCGAGCACGGCCCAGGGATCCAGGATCACCACCAGGAGGCAAGTCACGGCGAGGAGCGAGACCGCCTGCGGATTGCGTTGGCGGAAGTGAGACTGAGCGGCGAGCCCGGCGAGCAGCGCGGCTCGCGCCGCCGGAGGTGGCCAGGCAAGGAAGAGGACGTACAGGAAGGCGAGCCCGGAGGCGAGCAGCGCGCCGCGGGTACGGGGCAGGTTCAGCATCCGCGCGAGCATCACGACCCACGCAAGGATGACTCCGACATGGAATCCGGAGATCGACAGAATGTGCACCAGCCCGGCTCGGCCGTAGCGATCGCGCAGCTCGGGGGCCATGCCGCCGCGGCGATTGACAATCAGGGCCTCGACCGTGCCGGTCCGTTCCCCGTACAGCCGCCGCACCGTCGTCGCCAGCCAGTTGCGGAGCCGCTCGACCGGTGAGGGCGATACCCGCGCGAGCGTAAACTCGCGGATGATCAAGATGCCATCGGCCCGTCCGCCCCGCTCCGGACGGCGGATCCAGCGCCCCTCGACTCGCCCTCGACTACCCGCCTCCACCTGTTGCCGGTCCGGCCAGCGGGCATCCACGGTACCCAGGCAGCCGGCGCTTTCAATTTCCACCCGAGCGAGCCGCGCGTCGGAACTGACTGGCTCGGTGACCCGCAGCTCCGCGCCCAGGGTGCCTTCCGCCAGGCGGACCCGACAGGACGAAGCGTCCAGGGACAGCGCCGCGTGCGCACTTCCCCGCCCCAGTAGCGCGGCGAGACACCACACCAGCATCGTACTGCGCCACCACCAGCAGGCGGCGAGCGACAGTACCACGGCCACGACGAGTGGGTCCCCGAAACGCAGGAGGCCGGTCGCGAGGCCGGCCCCGTAGGCGAACAGCAGCAGAACAGCGGGCTTCAGCGGGGGCCCCACCCGACCCCCATGCCCGGGACGCGGGATCTGGGGAACGCTACTTCGTCGCGCCCTTCCGGCTGCAGCGCGGGGCGAGATTTACCTTGCGGATGCCCTCCATCACGGCCACCTCGATGGCTGCCCGGCTCTGGTCCTTGTCGAGACTCAGGTCGGTGACGATCGAGCCTTCGAGCCCGACGACGTAACGGGGCGGGAGCCGATTGAGGGCGTACACCATCGCATCGAGTCGGCAGGTGTCGCAGCCGCAGAATTCGGGATAATGCGACACCAGGCGGCCATAGGCCTCGGCGACATGATGCTCGACGGCGTTGTGCAGGGCGTTCTGGTTCATGCAAGCACCGCGAGCTGGGGACGCACCACTTGGCCGGTGAAGGTGGAGCCAGTGGTACCTGTGAGCTGTACCTGATGATACGTGCCGATCGCGGACGGAGGCAGATCGACCAGCACAAGGAGATTGGTGCGGGTCCGGCCCAGGAGCAAGTCTCCCCGCTTGGCGGTACGCTCGAGGAGCACTTCAGCCGTAGTGCCCACGCGGGCCATGCTGCGGCGCCGGGCCTGCTCCCGGACCCGGGCGATGAGCCGCTCCAGGCGCTCGCCGGCCACCGCCTCGTCCACGTGGTCCCTGAGCCGAACGGCGGGCGTACCGTCCCGCACGGAGTACTTGAAGGTGTATGCGTCGTCGAAGCCCGCATCGGCGACCAGCGAGAGTGTCTCCGCGAACTGCGCCTCGGTCTCGCCCGGGAATCCGACGATGATATCGGTTGAGAAGGTGATGCCGGGCATCGCGGCCCGCAACCGGGCCACCACGTCGAGATACTCCTCCCGGGTGTAGCGGCGAAGCATCCGCTTGAGAACGGCATTGCTGCCGCTCTGCACCGGGAGATGCACGTGCTCGCAGACCGACGCCACCGTGGCCATCGCTTCGATGACGCGATCGGTGAAATCGGTAGGATAGGGGCTGGTGAAACGCACCCGTCGCACCCCGTCCACCATGCCAACGGCGCGCAGCAGGTCGGCGAAGTCGTGGGTCCCGTCGTGGTAGCTGTTAACCGTCTGCCCAAGGAGCGTCACCTCCGTGGTGCCTTGCTCCGCGAGCGTGCGGACCTCGCGCACCACATCCTCGAGTCTACGGCTGCGCT
>JBDTTN010000211.1:0-5506 GCA_039930625.1 Gemmatimonadota bacterium
ACTTCGAGTGCGTCATCGAGAGCCCGGATGTGGCCTCGATCTACGAGATCCCGCTCCGCTTCCGCGACCAGGGCTTCGACCGGGTGGTCTGCGAGCGGCTCCGGCTGGAGACCAGGGAGCCGGATCTGGCGCCGTGGCGAGTGATGGTGGAGCGGATTCTCCATCCCAAGCACAACGTGCGGATCGCTGTCGTCGGCAAGTACACCGACCTGCATGACGCGTACAAGTCGGTCCAGGAGGCGCTGATCCACGGCGGAATCGCCCACGATGCCGGCGTCGAGATCGGCTGGTTGTCGAGCGACCAGTTTACCTCGCAGGACGCTGCTGGTCGGCTGCTGAAGGGATTTGACGGGCTGCTTGTCCCCGGTGGGTTCGGGGTGCGAGGCATCGAGGGGATGATCGAGGCGATCCGCTGGGCACGGGAAAACGACCTGCCGTTCCTCGGCATCTGCCTCGGGCTGCAGATCGCCATCATCGAATTCGCGCGGAATGTGTGCGGCATGACCAACACCACCAGTACGGAGTTCGAGCCGGAGTGTGAGGCACCGGTGATCGCCCTGATGGCGAATCAGCGGGAGGTGAAGGACATGGGAGGCACCATGCGGCTCGGGGCCTACTCTGCCAAGCTGCGCAACAAGTCCAAGGCACACCAGGCCTACGGCACCGACCAGATCAGCGAGCGGCACCGGCACCGCTGGGAGGTGAACAACTCCTACCGTGATGTGCTGGCCGAGTACGGACTCTGGCTCTCGGGCACCTCGCCGGATGGCGGTCTGGTCGAGATCATCGAGCTGCCGAAGCACCCCTGGTTCCTCGGCTGCCAGTTCCATCCGGAGCTCAAGTCGAGGCCCAATCGCCCGCATCCGCTGTTCGCGGCCTTCATCGGCGCCGCATTGCAGCGGCGGACGGCCATGCCGGAACCCACGGTTGGCCAGCTGCTGACCACCGCGCGCTGATGTCCTGGACCTTCCTCAATGCGCCGCTGCTGATCGCCGGTCCATGCGCGGTCGAGGAAGACGCAGTGCTGGACCAGGTGGCGGAGACACTGGCGGCGATCGGGCTCCGGCTCGGAATTCCGGTCTGCTTCAAGGCGAGCTTCGACAAGGCGAATCGCGCGCGGTTCGCCGCGCCGCGCGGCCCGGGGATCGAGGCGGGGCTCGCGGCACTGCTCCGGATCAAGCACCGATTCGGGTTGCCGGTGCTCACCGATATTCACGAGCCGGCGCAGGCCCGGATCGCGGCCGAGGTCGTGGACGCGTTGCAGATCCCGGCGTTTCTCTGTCGCCAGACCGATCTGCTGCTTGCCGCCGGGGTCACCGGTCTCCCGGTGAACGTGAAGAAAGGGCAGTGGATGGCGCCGGAGGCGATGGCGGGCGCCGTCGAGAAGGTTCGCGAGGGCGGCAGTAGCGACCTGGCGGTCACCGAGCGGGGCACGGCATTCGGCTACGGTGATCTGGTCGTCGACATGCGCAGCTTCTCCAGGATGCGCACCTCTACCGGCGCGGCCGTCCTGTTTGACGCGACTCACGCGGTGCAGCAGCCGGGACTGGGTGTGGCGGGTTCGAGCGGCGGGGCGCGGGAGCAGGTTCCGGCGCTGCTGGCCGCGGCGGCCGCAGCGGGAGCCGATGGCTTCTTCATCGAGACGCATCCTGACCCGGATCGGGCCTTGAGCGATGCGGCGACCCAGTGGCCGCTCGACCAGTTGGAGGAGCTTCTGGCGCGAACTCTCGACGTGTGGCACGTGGGGCAGCGTGCCGCCACGCCGCCGCGGCGATGATCGACGAGGCCGTTGCGAAGCGGATCAAGCTGATCGGCCTCGACGTGGACGGGGTGCTCACCAACAATGCGGTCTACCTCGGGCTGGTCGCAGGGGAGCGCGTCGAATTCAAGCAGTTCGACATCCAGGATGGCCTGGCGATGGGGCTGGCTCGTCGCATGGGACTGGTGGTCGCCTGGGTGAGCGGCCGGTACTCCGATGCAACGACGCTGCGTGCGGCCGAGCTGCGCATCGACGAGGTGATCCAGGATCGCGGCGCGCGGAAGGTGCCCGCGATGACCGAGATGCTGTTGCGACGCGGCATCGGCTGGGAAGAGGTGGCGTTCCTCGGCGATGACCTCGCGGATGTGCCGGTGCTGCGCCGGGTCGGGTTACCGCTCGCGGTTGCGAATGCCGTGGAGGAGGTCCGGCACCTCGCGGTCCACACGACCGAAGCGCGCGGCGGCGGCGGCGCAGTGCGTGAGGTGATCGAGCTGATACTCAAGATGCAGGGGCGCTGGGATGAAGCGGTGCGGGTGTATCTCGAGGACAGGGGAGAAACGGCGGATGGCCGGTAAGGAGCGGGTGCTGATTCCGATCGCGGTGGCGCTGCTGGCGCTGGCCGCCTGCAAGGACGACGCGATTCGGCCTCCGCTCACCGTGACCGCCGCCGACTCGGCCGATCAGGTCCTTGAGGGGATGGAACACCTCATCACTACGGATGGAGTGAAGCAGACGCGGGTGATTGCCGATACTGCCTATCTCTACGAGGCGACGCAGCAGGCGCGGCTCAAGCAGGTGAAGACCACGTTCTTCGACGCCAATGGCCTCGAGACCTCGACCGTGACTTCGGATTCGGGGCTGTACCAGATGCGGGATGGCTCGATGAGCGCCTGGGGCAACGTCGTGGCGACGACCCCCGATGGACGCCGGCTCAAGAGCGCCGAACTCAAGTATGAGGCACACTCGAAGAAGATCTCCTCCGACAAGCCGTTCGTCTACGATCGAGCGGACCAGCATCTCGAAGGGAATGGCTTCACCAGCGATCCCGATTTTCGGAATGTCGTGACCAAGCAGCCGCGCGGAGGTGAGGGCGCGGGGAAGCCGGCCGCCGGCGGCGGCCTCCTGCCAGGGCAATGACGCGATCCCTCCCGGGCCTGGTACTCCTCGCGGTCCTCGCCGTTCCGTTGGCGGCGCAGCAACCGGCCGCGCAGAGCGCGGGCTGCCGATTTCAGCTGGAGCACGTCGGTGGCCTGGGGCGACAGGTGGTAGTCGGGACGGATACCAGCTACTACGCGGGCGGGGGAGTGATCCTGCACTGTGCCGACGGAAGCGCCCGGATTTCGAGCGACAGCATCGCGCTCTATGGCAGCGGCAAGAGCAACGTGGTCGAGTTCATCGGCCACGTGAAGTACGAGGACTCAGTCACCACCCAGACGGCGACGCGAGGCACCTATTTCCGGAACGGGGAGCGGTGGGAAGCCCGCGGCAATGTGCACACGGAGAATCGCAAGGACGGCTCCACCATCGACGGTCCGTCACTCGACTACTTCCGCACGATGCCCGGTACGCGCGACACGCTGGAGCTGTACGCGATCACCCGGCCCACGATCCGCTCCTTCAAGACCGACTCCGCCGGCAAACGGGGCGAACCTTACGTGATCGTGGCGGACCGGGTGCGCATGAAGGGCAACGATCGGACGTGGGCGGCGGGGAAGGTGCAGATCGATCGCAGCGACTTCGCGGCGCAGAGCGATTCGCTCTTTCTCGACAGCGGTGCCGGGAACGAAGGGATGCTGGTAGGAAGTCCGCTGATGAAGGGACTGGGCAAGGACTCGTTCCAGCTCACCGGCACGAGGATTCACCTCGATCTTGAACATCAGGAAGTGACCTACGTGAAGGCGCTGGGCAACGGCCATGCGGTGAGCGCCCAGCTCGACCTCGTTGGAGACACGATCGGACTCGATCTCGACCGCCAGAAGCTGGTCCAGACCATCGCCTGGGGTGACAGCATCCGTCCGCGGGGCCTGACGACGGACTACGAGATCAAGGGAGACTCTGTCGCCTTTGACACGCCGGACCAGCAGCTCCGCGAGGTCCGATCGTTTCGCGACGCATGGGTCGGCGGGAAAGTGGACAGCGTGACGAAGGAACGGGACTGGATGAGCGGTGACAGTGTCGTCGCAAGCTTTGTGACCTCCGACTCCGCCGGGGTCCCGCGCAATACCCTCGGCACCCTCGAGGCCCGCGGCAAGGCGCGCTCCTACTACCGGCTCGCGAACAAGAAGTCTCCGCAGGGACTGCCGTCGATCGACTACACCCGGGGAGATCGGATCACTGTGCTCATGAAGACTGGGGCGTTGCGGGGCGTGGACCAGGTACAGATCCACGGCGACGTGGATGGAGTGCACATCGAGCCGGCGCCGGTGGCACCTGACACGACGACCGTGGCGCCCTCCCGCCCGCGGGACGCGCGATGAGCGACCTGCTCACCCGGCTGGCCGAGCGGGACCCCTCCGTTCCGCTCTCGCTTGCGGCGCTGGTCCGCGATGCCGGTGATGACGGCATCGTGGATCTGCCCACCTTGGGCATCTCCTATCGGGAGACCGTGGTCGCGGCACGGGCCGATGCGGGAGAGTCGGGGCCTGAACTCTCCAGCGATGAAGTCCACGAGAACCTCACCCGGTCGGTGTTGCCTCGGCTGGCGGATGAAGGCTGGATTGCCCCGAACGGCGGCGAGGAATGGACCCGGGTGCAGGCGGTCGGACCCTGGTGGGAAGAGGTGCGTGGCGATCGCCCCGCCATGCGCATCCGGCTGCTCGATGCGGGAGTGGCCGGATTGCGGCGGCGCGCGAGCATGGCGCAGCTCTCCCACGGACCGCTCGCGGGCGGCAGCGTGCTGGAGGGCACCGGTCTCAGCAAGAGCTTCAAGCGGCGCCGAGTCGTGGATCAGGTCAGCGTGCAGGTACAGCAGGGGGAAATCGTGGGACTGCTGGGACCGAACGGTGCCGGCAAGACAACGACCTTCTACCTGATCACCGGCCTCATCCGGCCGGACGATGGCAAGGTGACCCTGGACGGAGTGGACCTCACCCGGGCGCCGATGTACCAGCGCGCTCGCAAGGGGATCGGTTACCTGGCGCAGGAGCCCAGCGTCTTTCGCAAGCTGTCGGTGGAGGACAACATCCTCGCCATCCTGGAAACGCTCGACCTCCCCCGCGAGGAGCGGCGCGCAAGGCTGGAGCGATTGCTCGACGAACTTTCGATCAAGCACCTGCGGAAGAACAAGGCCTACTCGCTCTCCGGCGGCGAGCGTCGGCGGCTGGAGATCACTCGCGCGCTGGTGACGCAGCCCAAGTTCATGCTGCTCGACGAGCCGTTCGCCGGGGTCGATCCCATCGCGGTGCACGACATCCAGACCATCGTGGCGGGCCTCCGGCACCGGGGCATCGGCGTCCTGATCACCGATCACAATGTGGAGCAGACGCTGGATATCGTGGATCGTGCCTACATCATGTTTGAAGGCAAGGTGCAGGTCTCCGGCCCGGTCCGGGACCTGGTCTTCGACGATCGCGTCGCCCAGCTCTACCTCGGCCCCACGCTTACGGCGCGGCTCCGGGCCCGCCTGGAGAAGGTCGCGTGAGGACCGGTCTCTCGCAGCAGACGTCGCTCCGCCAGGATCTGCGGATCAATCCACGGCTCTACCAGGCCATGGACATGCTGTACATGCCCATGATGGACCTGCAGCAG
>JBDTTN010000212.1:0-5484 GCA_039930625.1 Gemmatimonadota bacterium
CGACACAACTATCGCCAGCTTCGATCCTTCGAATGGCACGCTGACGGCGCTGCACCCGGGAACCACGACGCTCAACTTCTCCGCGCGCGGCTTCCTCCCGAAGGGCTGGACCATCGAAGTCATTCCGGGCACGCTCACCTTCGGCGAGCCGCGGCGTTCCCTGCGTCCCGGCGAGCGGCAGAAGCTGGCGCCGCAGTTTGCCGACGAGCAGGGCAAGCCCGTCATGCCGGCCATCGGACTCTCCTGGATCACGAGCAACGCCGGCATCGTCAAGGTCACCGCCGAGGGCGCGATCGAGGCGGTGGCCCCGGGGCGCGCCACGATCACGGCGCAGGCGCCTGGCGGTGCGCCGGCATTACTCACCGTCTTCGTGACCGGTGATCTGCTGGTTGCCTCTACCCGAGGCGGGCGCTTTGGGATCTACGCGCTGATCGCGAGCGAGCCGGCGACCTTCTTCCCGGTCCTTGCGGACACCTTTGCCAACACCCTCGACGCGGTCTACTCGCCTGATCGTACTCGGCTCGCCTTAGCATCGGATCGCTTTGGCGGCGGGAACTACGATCTCTTCGTCTCGGACGCCGACGGCCGGAATCCGGTGCGGCTCACCACCGAATCTGGAGTGGACCTGCAGCCGGTCTGGACCCCTGACGGGCAGCGGATCGTGTTCGTCTCGGGCCGCGCGGGGCCGCGCCAGGTCTACGTCATGAATGCCGATGGCAGCGAAGTCCACCAGCTCACGGCGCTCCCCGGCGGGGCCGGTGAGCCGGCGATCTCGCCGGACGGAAAGACCGTCGCCTTCACCGGGTTCGCCGGCGGGCCAGACGGGCAATCGGATGTCTACATCATTCCGATCGATGGCGGTCAGCCGCAGCCCGTCACCGCGACCCGGGATCGCCGCGAGACTCGGCCGGCCTATCTCCCCGACGGCGAGTTGACCTGGGTGCTGGCGCGCCGGGATCGCAAGGACCCCGATCAAGTGTTGCGTCAGGCGTCGACCGGCGGCCTGCCCGCCGCCCTTGTCACCAGCGAACTCTCCCTGACCGATGTAGCGTTCTCGCGGGATGGGTCCCGGGTGGCGTGGATCGCGAGCCGGCCGCAGGAGCGGAACCACAACCTCGTCGAGTTTACATTCCAGTGGCGCTCGCTCACCAACGGCGCTGAGACCAGCGTGCGGCTCCTCCCTGGCGAACGGATCACGAGTCCCGCCTTTTGAAAGCACTGACCCTGACCGCCACCGGCGGTCTGGAACATCTCAAGCTTCAGGACATGCCGGACCCGCCGCTCAGAGGGCCGGCTGATGTGCTCGTGCGCGTGCACTCCGCCGCACTCAATCGCCTCGATCTCTTTGTCGTCAACGGCTTGCCAGGCATCAGCTACACCTTTCCTCACATCGTCGGAGCCGATGCCGCCGGTGTGGTGGAACGCGTCGGCACTGCGGTGACCGGAGTGAAGGCCGGAGACCGGGTCTTCATCAACCCCGGCATCTCCTGCGGGATCTGCGAATGGTGCACCGCCGGCGAACAGCCGCTCTGCGTGGAGTTCGGCCTGCTCGGCGAGCACCGCCCGGGTACCATCGCAGAGTTCGTGGTGGCGCCCGGGCGCAATCTCGGCCTCATGCCGGAGGGGATGTCGTGGGGCCAGGCCGCGGGCTTCTCCCTCGCGACGCTGACGGCGTGGCGGATGCTGATGAATCGGGCCCGGCTGCAGCCCGGCGAAACGGTGCTGATCTGGGGTATCGGCGGCGGAGTGTCGCTGGCTGCGCTCAAGATCGCGAAGCATGCGGGAGCGCGGGTCATCGTCACCAGCTCCTCCGACGCCAAGCTGGCCCGGGCGCAGGAACTCGGCGCCGACGAGTCGATCAATCACGCCACTATGCAGGTCGCCCGGGAGGTCCGCGCCCGCACCGGAGGTCGCGGTGCCGACGTCGTGGTGGACACGGTAGGCGAAAAAACCTGGGAACAGTCGCTCCGCTCGCTGGCCAGGCTGGGGCGGCTGGTTACCTGCGGCGGGACCAGCGGTCCGATGGTCACCACCGACGTGCGGAAGCTGTTCTGGTATCAGTGGAGCATCCTCGGCTCCACCATGGGCAGCGAGGCGGAGTTCCAGGCCATCACCGGTCTCGCGCAGGCCGGGCGGCTGTGGCCCGAGGTGGATAAGATTTACCCGCTCGCCGAGGCCGCGGACGCCTTCCGCCGGCTGGCGGCGGGCGCGCAGCTCGGCAAGGTCGTCATCGAGGTGGGATCATGAATGAGTTGATTGATCGACTGCTGCTCGGCTGGAGCGAACTGATGGATGTACTCCCCGGCCTGCTGGCCGCGGCGGCCATCATGTTCGCCGGCTACTTCATCGCCCGACAGCTGCAGCGCTGGACCGACCGAACTCTGGAACGAATGCACTTCAAGCGCCTCGCCGACGCGGGCGGCTTTACCCAGGCGGCGGGACGGGTCCGCATGGATCCGGTGCGCGCCGTGGGGAAGCTGATCTTCTGGCTCACCATGCTGGTGGTGGTGTTGCTGGCGAGCTCGGCCCTGGGCCTGGAGAATGTGCGCGAGATGTTCAGCCGGATGCTCGGTTTCATCCCGACGCTCATCTCGGCCACCGTGATCATCATCCTCGGCATGATTCTCGGCGAGTTCGTGCGGGCGCTGATCGTCGCCTCCGCGGGAGCGGTCGAGGGCGTCATCACCGTGGCCAAGCTGACCAAGGGTGCGATGGTGATGATCGCCGTCTTCATGGCGCTGCAGCAGGTCGGCGTCAGTGAGGAGCTCGTCACCTCCGCCTTCACTCTTGTGTTAGGCTCGATCGCGCTGGCGGCCGGCCTCGCCTTCGGGCTGGGCAACCGGCAGCTCGCCGGTGAGGTCACCCGCCGATGGTACGAGGAAGGGCGCCGGCGCAACCGCCGTCGCAACGATCCGCCGGAACCGCTGCCCCCGACTGAGACCGAGACCGAGGAACAGCTCCCCGAGGCGCCGCAGACACCGCTTTCCTGAGATCTGTGTCGAGGGTTCGAAATCAGCGAGGGGTCGCCGCAGCAACGGCGACCCCTCGCGTTTGCGCCCTTACCCGGGAGCGCCGGCGGCTCACTTCACCGTGTACCGCCCGATGGTCTGCCGACCATCATCCTGCCGCAGGATGACATAGACCCGGCCCTCCGCGCCGAAGCCGGCGAGCGACGCGGCCTTGGGAAGCTGCACCGCCCGGATCTCCTTGCCGTTCCGTCCAACGACATCCCACACCGGGATCGAATCGCCGAAGGGACGGGCGCGCTGCAGCCAGACTTCGCCGGCGGGGTTGGTCATTCCCGCGATGAACGGCGGCTTCTCGTCGGCGAAGGGGTAGGAGAGGTCGATGCCGGCGGGCGCGCCCATCTGCGCCATCTGCTGCCGCAGCCGTTCGAGAAAGAAATCCTTCTCCGCCTGGGTGACGGCGATCTTCTCGAAGCTGCGCCCGGGTCCCCTGGTCCAAGTGCCATCCGGTGCGCGCCAGTCGACCGCATTGTTGGACGCCCGGGCCGCCCACAGCGAACCATCGGGCAGCGTGCCGAAGATGTCGCGACCCGAGAAAATCGTGGAGACGATCTTCATCTGCTCACCGAACTGCCCTCGGCCCCACACCGGCAGCTTCAGTCTGGCGACGGTGTCGGCGATCGTGTCACCCGGTGTCAGGCGGAGGACGCTCATGCTGTCGAAATGGATTTCCCCTCCGGGCTCCAGCCCGCCAAGCACCTTGCGCAGGTCTTCCTTGTAGCCGTTCCACCTGGCGTCGTAATTGAGCGGCTGGTTGGCTCCACCGACGCCGCGCCAGCCGAGCACCCGGATGAACTGACCCTTGGAATCCCAGATGCTGGTCCGCTCCGCGGCAAAGTCGATCAGACCGATCGTATCTCCGGCGAAGTGCAGGACGTAGCCTGGCAGCTTGTGCTTGCCGGGCGCGGGATCGTTGGGCTTGATGGTATCGGCGTGCTCACCGATGGGCGTCGATTCGCCGCTCTTGAAATCGGTAAAGAGGAAAGCCTTGTCCTTGAGTTCGGCGAGCGCCAGACGGCCGTCCCCCAGCTCGACCACGTTGCTGACCTGCTGGAATGAGCGACCCATCGTCGCTTCCGGCTTGTCAAGCACGACGAGCGGAGACTTCGTCTCGCGGCATCCGCCGGTGAGAACCACGCCCATGACCGCCGTCGCCCAATACCTGACCTTCATTGAATGATCTCCGGGAGTGCTGCTTGAGTGGTTATACCCCGCGTGGGCCGACAGGAGCCGGCACGCGGAAGAGCAGAAGGCGAATACCTCCTGCGAAGGGTTCACCCACGAGGGCGTACCCGCCGCCGAGGGCAATGATATGGCCGAGTCCCCGATGGGTCACGCTCTGGACCAGCTGGCCGGCGTGATTGACGACCTGATAGCTGCGGATCGTGTCGCCGATGGCGCGATTCTTCACCAGCCAGACCAGGCCATCGGGTGCGGTGAGCGCATTCTCGAACGGGGGCTTGATCGCGGCGAACGGAATCTGGGAGACGGTGGGCCGGAGCCCCGCGTCGAACTTGCTGAGGAAGATCTCGCGATCGTTGTCGGTGAGGGGGAGTACCGGATCGGGAAGGTCGTCGCCCTCATGCACCTTGCCTGACGGATCGCGCCAGTCCACCCGGTTCTGGGTGACCCGCGCGATCCAGAGGGAACCATCCGGAAGCACCCCCCACCGATCCTGCCCGGAGAGCAGCCTGCGTTCGAGTCGCCGGCGTCCGTCGCTGGAGACTTCGACCAGATCGAAGGGGGCGAGTCGGGCGACGGTGTCGAGTTTGCCGCTGCCGTTCGCGGCCCGCAGGATCGCGGCGGAGTCGCGATTGCCGCTGCCGTCGGGACCCGGTGCGGGGCGGAGTTCGAAATACCAGCGACCCTCGGCATCGCGCCCGCGGGGCAGTGCGCCGCGCAACGCGTCGGCCGCGGGCAACGCGCCGCCCATCGCCCCGGCAAGCGACCAGCTGGTGAGCCGGCGTTTGAGCCAGTCGCCGATGAATATCGAATCCCCGGCGCGGAAGAGGTGAAACGGCTGTTCCAGCTCCTTCGGCTGCCCCATCGCGAAGCGGCTGGGCGACTTCTTCGCGAAGTCGACGACGCTGACCGCGCGGTCCTGCGGCGCGATCACGACCCAGCGGGCTCCCTCCAGCCACGCGCCATCCGTCACATCCCCGTACGGCGCGATGACCGTGTCACCGGTTGGCTCGAGAGTCCACGACACGACCGCAGGCTTCGGCTCGGGGCAGGCCGCGAGCAGGAGGGAGAGGCCGAGAAGGGTGTGGACGGGGGTGCGCAGGGGGCGGGAGGTCGGGGGCATGGGGCGGGAAATGTAATGCCCGGCGGGCGCGGCGGGATGGTGCGGGGTGAGGGGGAATGGGTACCTCAGTTTCGCGGACCCCATACCATTCTGTCGGCGATGATTCATCGGGGTCGACACCACGGACGGGCGCCACGATGGCGCGGACACCGC
>JBDTTN010000213.1:0-5435 GCA_039930625.1 Gemmatimonadota bacterium
ACTGCCCGTAGCCAGTCAGGCGCAGACCGCCGACTTTGCCCGGCTGATCGGTGTTGATCAGCTTCACGGACACGCGACCCATCACATCCTTGCGCTGGTCGCCGGGGGCATTGTTGTAGTTCTCGCCGTTGTAGAGGCCGACCTGCATGTTCACCTTGTCGTAGCCCCAGTTGCCGTCGATCCCGCCGCCGAAATCCGAAGACGACATGTAGCCGCCGCGCTCGAGGGCCATGGTGCCCTGCATGCGGTAGTCCCACAGTGCCTCTTCCCAGTCGATGAACGGGGTGTGGATCTCGCCCAGCTTGAAGGTCAGCGCACTATGCTCGGGGGTCCACGCCAGGTAGGCGTACTTGAGCCGGAAGGTCAGCTGATTGCTCGCGGCCTTTCGGCCATCGACGTCGGCGGTGATCCGGGTGGTGAAGCCCGCGGGGAACTTGCCGATCACGTTGATGTACGAACGGGCGACGTCGAAGTTGTTCTGGTGACCATCCCCGGCCAGCGACGTGTCCTTCTTGAGCTGGTAGAGGTACTGGACGTAGGCCACGCCACTCACGGTGACTGTGGGTGGGCCGACCGCCTGGGCCGCGGCCTTGGCCGCGGGGCCGAGAGCAAGTGCGGCCAGTGCAGCGACCGCCAGCGCACGGTTGAACGACATGTGGAGACCTCATCGAGGGGTGGTTGCCAAGCTCACGGCCAGATGCCATGAGCGACGCGCCAATGAAGCCAACCGGCCGTCACAAGGAGCCATTTACGGAGTAACGGAGTTGTAACGCAGGCAGGAATGCCCCGCCGCGGCCCGCCTTAGCGGCCGCTGGGGGCGAAATCGGCGAAGGGATCGCGGAAGAGGGTGTCTTCGGAGCCGAGCTGCGCCGCAAGCCCTGCGGCGAGGGGCAGGGGGGCTGCGGTGCCGACGGCCCTCGGCCCCGTGGCCGGCCGCCCAGCCTCACTGGTCCGGGCACTGTCGCCGCCGGTTCTCGTCACGCCCATACATACTCCGTGAGATAGGCCTCGTGGATCACCCGCCCCTCGTATTGCGCGGGTGCGGCTGCGCCGAATCCATGCAGCACTGTCGGCGGGATATCGAGCAGGTGGACCGGACCGACGCCGCCGATCCCCGGATCGACTCGTCCTCCGAGCAGCAGCAGCGGGATCGCGTCGTTCACCGGATGCGGGTGATCGTGGTCCTGTGCCAGCACGCCGCCGCCGCCGTGATCGGCGGTGATGATCACCAGCGCCTCGGGGTCATCGATCAGCGGAGCCAGCCGGGTGAGCGCCCGGTCGATCGTGCTGACCGCCTGCAGATAGGGCGGACTCATCCAGCCCCAGGCATGGCCCGCGATGTCGGCGTCGTTCATATAGGCGACGATGAACTCCTGCGACCTGTTACCGGCCAGATGCCGCATCGCCGTATCCATCAACTGTCCGGGCGCCGTCGGGGCCATGAGCAGTCGTGTGGCACCGCCGAGCCGGAGCAGTGCTCCGGCTATCCAGCGCGGGCCGCCGTTCAACTCCGCCATCACGATGGTCGTCTCGACGCCGAGTCGCCGCAGTTCGTTGGGGAGGGGACGCAGTCCGCGCAGCCGCGCCAGCGACCCGATGCCTGCGGAGCGCAAGCCATGGCGAGCCGGCGATACGCCGGTGCCGAGCGAGGTCAGCGCGGCGACGGTGATGCTCGGGCGCACTGTGCTGGCCGATTCGGCCCGCCAGGCCCGCTCCCTCAGCGCCGAGAGCACCGGCATTCGCTCGGGAGTGACGGCATCGGGGCGCAGGCCATCGATGACGACCAGTACGACCTTCTGATACAGACCCTGCACGAGAGCTCCTCCGTGTAGTGTGGCATGAAAGTGCGAGGTCAATGTCACTGTCCGGTCATTGCAGGGTTCCGGATGTGATACGCCATCTGGCGATCCCAGCGCGACTTGCGCGGCCGTCGCGCAATCGTGACTCCGTTGTGGCCCCGTCGGGACCGCGTCAGGCGAGCGTTCCGGCCATGCGCATCCTCTATTGCACCGACACCTTCCTCCCCGAGATCAACGGGGTCACCACCGTGCTCGCTACGATGCGAAAGGGGCTTCGCGATCGCGGCCACGAGGTCTTCGTGGCCGCGCCGGCCTACCGCTCGGCGTCCGAGGACGAGACCCAGGTGCATCGGCTCTCCGCCGTTCCCTGCCCGGGATATCAGCAGGTACGTCTCTCCTGGCCCTGGGGGCGCGGACTCACCCGACGGTTCGATGCCTTCGAGCCCAACCTGGTGCACGTCGTCACCGAAGGCCCGCTCGGCCTCTTCGGCAGGCAATACGCGAAGCGGCGCGGGCTGCCGCTGGTCTCGTCTTTTCACACCGATTTCCCGCGCTACGCCGCACACTACCTCGGCAACTTCGCGGTCGGCCCCACGCAGCGCTGGCTGCGCTGGTTCCACCAGGCCGCGCGCCTGACGCAGACGCCGAGCGATGTCACCAGGGGTGAGCTGCTGGCACTCGGGCTTCCGCGCGCGGTGGTGTGGGGACGCGGCGTGGATACGACGCGATTCCATCCGCGGCGTCGCTCCGAGGCGCGCAGAGCCCTGCTCGGCGCCACCGATCGGGTCCTGGTGCTGCATGTCGGGCGTCTCGCCGTGGAAAAGGATGTTGACACGCTGATTGCCGCCTTCCAGTCGGCAGCGGCTCAGCTCGGCGAGCGTGCGCTCTTCTGTGTGGCGGGCGATGGTCCGCGAGCGGCGGCGGTCCGCGTCGCGCTGCCCTTCGCCCGGCACCTGGGCTTCCTGGCGCGCGACACCCTCGCGGATCTCTATGCCGACGCCGACCTGTTCGTCTTTCCATCGCCGACCGAGACCTGCGGGCTGGTGGCGCTCGAGGCGCTGGCGTCGGGAGTGCCCGTGATCGGCGCCAACACCGGAGGGATTCAGGAAAGCGTTCGGGATGGACTGACGGGGGCTCTCGTCACCGCAGGCGACCCGGCGGCCTTTCACACAGCAATCGTGGATCTGGTGTCGGATGGAGCGCAGCGGGAGGCGATGGGTCAGGCGGCGCGGACCTTTGCGGTCGGCCGCGACTGGAGCAGGGAGCTGGATGAGCTGGAGGCGGCCTATGTCAGGCTCAGGTATGTGACGACTGCCGCCGCCGCGCCGAGCGCCTGGCCCACCACCACATCGGTGACGTAGTGCACTCGCAGGTACACCCGGGAGGCTCCGACCGCGAAGGCGAGGATGAGGCAGGGCAGCCCGACGAGTGGTTCGGTGAGCAGAACCGGGATCGCCAGGGACATGGCGGCGGCGGAGTGCCCCGAGGGGAAGGAGAAGTGATCGGGCAGCTCGGCGAGCGCGGTGAGCTGCGGTCGCAGCACCGTCGGGCGGAGCCGTACCACGGTGCGCTTGAGCAGCTGGACGGCGAGGTGTGAGAAGAGATTCGCCATCCCGGCGACGAGGCCGAGATGGCGGGTGTCAGGCAGCGCGATCAGCGCCAGGGAGGTCAGAACGGTGAAGCTGAGGCCGCCCAGATGGGTGGCGACCCGGAAGCTGCGGTCCACCCAGGGCGGCGCCTCCCTGCGGGCCAGTGCGTCCAGCAGCCGGTGGTCCTGCATCGTGAGTCGATCGAACATCGTGCGCAGAACATCCTCCTCGTCCGATTGAGGACAAGTCTCGCTTGTCGCGATCACGGGAGGATCTCTGGCCGGTCACGATCCGGTCTCGGCGCTGTCGGGGAACCAGCAGCTGATCAAAGTGCCACGACCAACCTCGCTTGCAGCCGCGATGCGTCCGTCATGCGCCTCGATGAGGTGCCGCACAATGGCCAGGCCGAGGCCGGTGCCACCCTCCTCCCGCGAGCGATGCGGGTCGGCACGGTAGAACCGCTCGAAGATCCGCGGCAGGTGCTCACTGGGAATCCCGCTGCCGGTGTCGCGCACCCGTAGGGTCACGCCCCCGTCCTCGCGGAGCGTCTCGAGCGAGATGCGCCCGCCCGCCGGGGTGTAGCGGAGCGCGTTGTCAAGCAGATTGCTGAGCACCTGGCGCAGCGCGTCCGGGTCGGCATATACGACTCCCGCGTCAGGTGCGATCAGCGTCTGGAACGCCACCTGGCGGTGCTGGGCGCGTTCGGCCAGAAGGCTCCAGACATCGTGTGCGACCAGTGCGGCCTCGAGCGGCTCGGGCGCCGGCTGCCAGCGCCCCGATTCGATGCGCGAGAGGTCGAGCAGGTCGTCCACCAGACGCTGCATCCGCCGGGCGTTGCTCAGGATCACGGCCAGGAACCGCTGGGTGGTTTCCGGATCGGGCTGGTCGTGTGTCAGGGTCTCGGCATATCCCGAGATCGACGTCAAAGGGGTTTTGAGTTCGTGGGAGACGTTGGCGACGAAGTCGCGCCGCACCATTTCGAGGCGGCGCAGCTCGGTCACATCGTGAAGCACGAGCAGCGCGCCGCCCTGCGGCAGCGCGCGACCGGAGAGCAGGACCGACTGCCCCGCGAGGTCCAGCTCGCGTTGCGGCACCGAATGACCCGCGAGCAGGGCGTCGACTACTTCGCGCGCCGCCTTGGCACGGAAGAGCTGGTCGAGCGCCGGCAGACTGTCCTGCGGCTCATAGCCGAGCAGCCGGCGGGCCGCGCCGTTCGCGGTCACGATCCGCCCGCGGTCATCGGCCGCGACCACTCCCTCGACCATCGCCTCGACCAGCGCGGCGCTTTCGGCACGCTCCCGGCGCAGATCGGCAAAGCGCTGGTCGAGCTGGTCGTGCATGTCGCGGAGGGCGCGGACCAGACCATCGATGTCGGGAATCCCGGAGCGGGGAAAGCGCGGCGTAGCGCCCTCGGCGATGGCACGGGCGGCCTGGGTGATCATTGTCAGGGGCCGGGCGATCGAGCTGCCGGCCAGCAGTGCGAGGATGGCACCGAATGCAAGCGCGAGTCCTGCCGCCCCCAGGATGGAACGCTGAGCGCGGTGAATGATCTGATCCGCCTGCACCAGCGGTGACGCCACGCGGACCACGCCGGGCCCGCCCGGCACCGCGACGTAGAGCAGCGGGCGCCCGACGGTCGCGCTGGTGCGGCGATCGCTGCCGATCGCGCCTCCCAGCGCGGCGCGGACTTCAGGCCGGGCCGCGTGGTTCTCGATCCTGGGGATGGCCTCGCGCGCTTCCGAGCTCTCGGCGCGGACCCTGCCTGACGAGTCGATCACGGTGAACCGGAGCCCGGTCGACTGCGCCAGTTGTTCCACTGCATCCTGCCACTGCAGAGAGTCCGCCGGCAGCGCCTTGGCTGCCAGCAGCGCTTCCCGCTCAAGGCCGGCGCGGATCTCACCCTCGAGGTCGGAGCGGAGCGCGACCTCACCGGTGAGCACCAGCGTCGTAATCGTCACCACGATGACGATGAGCACGCCCGCGACCAGCCGCCCGGCGAAGTTCATCCGCGACGGCTCCCCCGCTCGGCGCCGCGGAAGCGATAGCC
>JBDTTN010000214.1:0-5420 GCA_039930625.1 Gemmatimonadota bacterium
TCGACGACATGGATGCGCGGATCCTCACCACGATCATCGAGAAGTTCGGCGGCGGCCCCGTCGGTCTCAACACCGTCGCGGTTGCGGTCGGTGAGGACAGCGACACCGTCGAAGAGGTCTACGAACCTTACCTCATTCAACAGGGCTATCTCGAGCGCACCCCGCGCGGCCGCATGGCCACGCCGCTGGCCTACCAGCGGTTCGGATTCACGCCCCCGCCCGGCGCGCAGTCCTCGATCTTTGACCGCTGAGCGCCCTCTCCGCACCGCGGATTTCGATTACCTCCTCCCTACCGATCTGATCGCGCAGGAACCGGTCGCGGAACGGGGGGAGAGTCGGCTGCTAGTGACAAGTTCCGAGTTCCGAGTTCCAAGTTCCAAGGTTGCGGACCGACTCGGAACTCGGAACCCGGAACTTCTCGACGGGAAGTTTGCGGATCTCGTGACGATGATCCCGCCTGACGACCTCCTGGTCCTCAACACCACCAAGGTCCGCCACGCCCGCTTTCTCGGCGCCCGCCAGAGCGGAGCACCGGCGGAGGTACTGCTGATCCATCCGGCGCAGGAGGATCGCTGGATCGCCATCGGCAAACCGGGGAGCGCGCTGCGTCCCGGCAAGCAGATCCGGATTGGCGACGATGCGTACATCGAGACCGTCGCCGTGCTCGACGAGGGGTATCGTGAGGTTCGGTTCGTCGGCATCTCGGCGGAGGAGGCAATCCGTACGCTCGGGCGCCTGCCACTGCCGCCGTACATCGAGCGGGACCCGACAGCCGACGATGAGACCCGCTATCAGACGGTGTATGCCGAGCGGGAGAACAGCGTCGCGGCGCCGACCGCCGGGCTGCACTTTACCCCGGCGCTGCTGCGTGGGATCGAGGATCGCGGTGTGCGAGTGGCGCGGATCGAACTCGAGGTCGGGCCGGGCACCTTCAAGCCGGTCGAAACCGAGGATCCCGCGACCCACCCGATGCATCCGGAGTGGTACGAGATCCCGGAGGCGGCCGCAAGAGCCATCGGGGACCTTCGAGCGCGCGGCGGAAAACTCTGGGCGGTGGGCACCACCGTGGTCCGCGCGCTCGAAAGCGCCGCAACCGACGAAGGCACCGTGCGCTCCGGCCGGGCCGAGACTCGGCTGCTCATCACGCCGGGGTATCGGTTCCGGGTGGTGGACCGATTGCTGACCAACTTCCATCTTCCCAGATCAACGCTGCTCATGCTGGTGTGCGCCTTCGGCGGTTACGACCGCGTCATGGCCGCCTATCGCCACGCCGTGGCGGCGCGGTATCGGTTCTACTCCTACGGCGACGCGATGGTGATTCTGTGAGGGCGGGATCTGCGTCGTTCGAGCGCACGGCGTTCGCACGCACTGCCGAGCGCGCCTACGGGAATCGTGGGGCCACCATTGTTTGAATACCAACTGGACGCCACCGAGGGCGCGGCCCGTACCGGACGGCTGACGCTGCCTCACGGCACAGTCGAGACGCCCGCATTCATGCCGGTGGGGACCCACGGCACCGTGCGCGGCCTGCACCCGGCCGAGGTCAAGGCGGCCGGCGCGCAGATGATTCTCGGCAACACCTATCACCTGCACCTCCGCCCCGGCGAGGAGGTGGTGCGCGCGCTCGGTGGCCTGCACCGCTTCACCACCTGGGACCGGCCGATGCTGACCGACTCCGGCGGCTTCCAGGTCTTCTCGCTGGAGGGGCTGCGCAAGATCTCGGAGCAGGGGGTCGAGTTCGTCAGTCATATCGACGGCTCCACCCGCACCATCACGCCCGAATCGTCGATGGAGATCCAGTGGGCTCTCGGAGCCGACATCGCGATGGCATTCGACCATGTCGTCCCCGGTCAGGCACCGTGGGCGCTCGCGGAAGAAGGCATGGAACGCACCCTGCGGTGGCTCGACCGGTGCAAGGTCCGCCACGCCGAGCTGGCCGCCGTCGAGCCGGGCCGGCAGACACTTTGGCCCATCGTGCAGGGCGGCATCCACGCCGACCTGCGGAAGCGGTCCCTCGAGGGAACCCTGGCACGCGGGCCATGGAGCGGCATCGCGATCGGGGGCCTCTCCGTCGGCGAGCCGAAGCCCGTCATGTACCGGGTGCTGGAGGAGCTCGGCCCCACCCTCCCCGGTTCGGTGCCGCGTTATCTTATGGGCGTCGGATTCCCCGACGATCTGCTGGAGGGGATCGCCCGGGGAGTGGACCTGTTCGACTGCGTGGCTGCCACGCGGAACGGGCGCCACGGCAGCGCATGGACCAGCGTGGGCAAGGTGAACATCCGCGCCGCGAAGCTCCGACTGAGTGATGAGCCACTCGACCCGGCGTGCGACTGCGACACCTGCAGCCGGTTCCCCCGCGGCTACCTCCGCCACCTCTTCATGGCCGAGGAGATGCTCGGGCTGCGGCTCATCTCGATTCACAACATCCGCTTCCTGATCCGACTCGGCGAGCTCGCACGAGCCCGGATTCTGGAAGGCACCTTTGACCGCTGGCGCCGAGAGTGGCTCGAGCGGTACCACCTGCGAGGAACTCCGTGACGATTGCCCTGCTTGCCCTCATGGCCCCGACCGACAGCCCCTCCTCGGGCCTGACCATGCTCCTGCTCCAGATCGGCGCCATCGGCCTGGTCTTCTTTTTCCTGATCCTGCGCCCGCAGCAGCAGGCGCGGAAGAAGCATGAGGAGCTGCTCAAGAGCCTCAAGAAGGGGGATGAGATCGTCACGATGGGCGGGATCATCGCCAGGGTGAAGGAGGTCAAGGACGATCGGGTCACGATCGAATCGGGCACCTCCACGCTTGTGGTGGACCGGACCCGCATCGTGAAGGTGGGTGATCAGGCCGCAACTGGAGTCGTCGCATGACCGTGCTGGACCTCCACCTTCTGGGCTCTCCGGTTCTCCGGGAACAGAGCAAGCTGGTGGTTACAGTGGACGACGAGGTGCGTCGCTTCGTCGCCGACCTCTTCGAGACGATGTCCGCCGCGAAGGGCGTCGGACTCGCGGCAAACCAGGTGGGCGTCACCCGGCGCGTGGCCGTCATTGAGGCGGATGACCAGAAGCTGGTCCTCATCAACCCACGCATCATCGAAGCCTCCGGCAAGGAGACGGGCGAAGAGGGTTGCCTCTCCGTCCCCGAGATCTTCGCCGACGTCACCCGGCCTGACCGGGTGATACTCGAGGCACTCGACGCCGACGGCGTCCTCTATCAGCGCGAGCTGGTGGGTCTGCCGGCCCGCGCCGCCCAGCACGAGATCGATCACCTTGATGGCATCCTCTTCCTCGACCATCTGAGCATGCTCAAGCGCAAGCGGCTCATCGCACGCTATAAGAAGGAACACGCCGACGACCCGGGCTTCATCAAGCCGGTCAAGGCAGACGCGGCCGAGTCGCGCTGATGCGCATCGTCTTCTTCGGTACCCCGGAATTCGCGGTTCCGTCACTGCGCGCGCTGATCGAGGAAGGCTTCGATGTTGCCGCCGTCGTCACCCAGCCCGACCGGGCCCACGGACGCTCCCGCAGCCAGCTGATTCCGCCACCGGTGAAAGTCGTGGCGCTGGAGGAGGGCATGCCGGTGCTGCAGCCGGAGCGCCCGATCGGCTCCTTCACCGACGAATTGCGCGCCTTCCATGCCGATCTCGGCGTCGTCGTGGCGTACGGTCACATCCTCAAGCCCGAGGTACTAGCCATTCCGCGGCTGGGGATGCTGAACGTGCATGCCTCGCTGCTGCCAAAGCTGCGGGGCGCGGCCCCCATCCAGTGGGCGATCCTCAACGGAGAGGAAACCACCGGCATCAGCATCATGCAGATGGAAGCGGGTCTCGACTCCGGCCCGGTGCTGCACCGCATCGAGACCGAGGTGGCCTCGGATGAGACCGCCGGTGAACTCACCGAACGGCTCGCCGAGCTTGGGGCCGAGGCGCTGATCGAGGGGCTGATGCTGGTGCAGGCCGGTGCCGCACAGCCCGATGCCCAGAACGACGTCGAGGCCACATTCGCCCCGAAGGTGAGTCGCGCGCTCGCCCGGCTCGACTGGTCGCGCGACGCCGCGACGCTGGCCCGCGCGGTCCGGGCCTTTGACCCCGATCCGGGAGCGTGGGCCATGTTAGGCGAGCAGGAGGTGAAGCTCTTCGGCGGCCGGGCCGTGAACGCCGGAGGCGAGGCGGGCACGGTCCTGTCCGCCGGCGAGACGCTGCAGATTGCCTCGCTCGTCGGTGCGGTCGAAGTTGCCGAAGTGCAGCCGGCCGGGAAGAAGCGAATGCCGGTCGGGGCGTGGACCCGCGGGCGCGGAGTCGAGGTCGGCCAGCGGTTCACATGAGGCCGCTGCCGCGGTTGCATGCGGTGACCGACGCCGGTGTGCTCGCCCGTGACGACTTCGGGATTCAGGCCGCCGCGATCGCCGCCGGCGGCGCGAGTGTCGCACTGCACGCCCGGGATCGGACCGCGAGCGCCGTCCGGCTCACCGCCGTCACCGAACGGCTGATGGCACTGTCCCGGCCGCCGGAGGCATCCGTCTTCGTCAACGCCCGCCCCGATATCGCCGCCGCCCTCGGAGCTCAGGGCACGCAGCTTGGCGGCAGCGATCTCCCGCCAAACGAGGTGCGTGCGGCATTCAGCCGCAGCTGGCGCGGATGGATCGGCTCCTCGGTCCATTCGGTCGAGGAGGCCACCAGGGCACGCGACGAAGGTGCCGACTACCTGCTGGTGGGCAGCATTTTCGAAACCGCGAGCCATCCTGGCCAGAGAGCGGTGGGGCCCGGGCTCATCGCGGCAATTGCCAGGCTGCGCCTGCCAGTGATTGCCATCGGCGGAATGACCGTGGAGCGGGCCGTGGTGGTGCGCGACGCCGGCGCCTACGGCCTCGCCGCGATCTCGGCGCTCTGGAACGCAGGCGATCCCGCCGCGGCCGCGCTGGCCCTGCTGGCGCCGTGGATGGAGGAGGCATGAGCACGCTGCAATTGATCGTGAATGGCGAGCCGCGGAGCCTCGCCGGGCCGGCGACACTCAGCACCCTGCTCGCCTCGCTCGAACTCGACCCGCGCATGGTCGTCGTGGAGCTGAACCGCGAGATCGTCCGCCGGGTGAGGCTGGGCGAGGTCGCGCTGGCCGATGGAGACCAGGTGGAGCTGGTGCACTTCGTGGGCGGTGGGTGACCCGTTTCCCCCTTCCCCATTTCCCTGTCCCCCTTCCGCATTGCCTGCCCTTATCTTGCTCCCATGATTAACGCCACAGCGCTCGCCGATCCGCCCCTCGTCATCGGCGGGCATCGCTTCCGCTCGCGCCTGCTGGTCGGTACCGGCAAATACCGCAGCAACGCCGAGATGGTCCAGGCGATCGAAGCCTCCGGCGCGGACGTCGTCACCGTGGCCGTCCGCCGGGTAGACCTCGATCGCCGCAAGGAAGAGGGGATGCTCTATCACCTCG
>JBDTTN010000215.1:0-5392 GCA_039930625.1 Gemmatimonadota bacterium
GGACAGCCAGGCCCCGCTGGCTCCAGCGGCGCAGGTGGTCATCGCATCCGCGCCTGGCAGCCTCGTGGTCGGTGACACGGTGCGCCTGACGGCGCTGGTTCTCGGCGCCGGGGGAGATACGCTCGAGGACCGGATCGTCGTCTGGGCCTCGAGCGATCCGGGAGTCGCTAGCGTTTCGGCCAGTGGTCTGGTCAGCGCGGTGTCCGGGGGTGATGTCCAGATCTCGGCCGCGAGTGAAGCGGTGGCGGGGACGGTCCCAATCACCGCGGTGGACCCGCTCGTCGCCACGCAGATCTTTGCTGGAGGCGTGAGTACCAACAGCTGTGCCATCCTCCCTGGCGGCAGCGTGCGCTGCTGGGGCCAGAACTTCAGCGGGGCACTTGGCCTCGGAGTCTCCGGCGGCGTGTTCACTGTGCCGACGCCGCAGCAGGCAGGCCCCATCCAGCAGGTGGCCGTCGGAGAATCCCACGGCTGCAGTCTGTCGCAGGGGGGCGCAGTCGCCTGCTGGGGCTCGAACCCCTTTGGCGGCGTCGGGGACAGTACCACCAATATCCGGGTGCTGCCTGTGAACGTCGCTGGTGGAGGGGGCTACACCGAGATCGGTGCAGGCGTCTGGTTGAGTTGCGGTATCCGGAACGGCGACTGGGTTTGCTGGGGCAATTTCAGTCCGGGGTCCCTCTACCCGATCGTGGTGGGCTCGGGACCGTATCACGGCCTTCGTGTTGGTGAAGGGCATGGCTGCGCGCTCCGGACCGATGGCTCTGCCTGGTGTTTCGGGGTGGGATTCGCGGGCCAGCTCGGCGACGACGGAAGTTCCTATCAATCGACGCCGGTCGCGGTCGCGGGCAATCATCACTTCGCGACCCTCGCGGCTGGCGGTCGGCACACCTGTGGCATCGACTCGCTCGGCGGCAGCTGGTGCTGGGGTGCCAACCTCGGCGGGCAATTGGGGGACGGAACGACGGCCACGCAATCCCATCCCGTCGCGGTGACGGGGGCGCCGGCGTTCGCCTCTATCGCGGCCGGCGGTCAGCACAGCTGTGGGCTCACCCCCGCCGGGGTCGCGTGGTGCTGGGGCGACAACTCGAGCGGCCAACTCGGCGATGGTACCACCACCAACCGGCCGCAGCCCGTGACGATCGGCGGGACGCTTCGGTTCAGCCAGCTGGCCGCCGGGGCCGTCCATACCTGCGGCGTTGCCCAGGATGGCCGCGTGTATTGCTGGGGCGGTAATTATCTGGGCAGCCTCGGCGACGGGACCACGACCGACCGCCAGACACCAACCCTGGTGCACGCCTCATGAGACGCCTCATCCCGATCATTCTGATGCTCGCCGCGTGCGGCGAGGATGCGGTCACCCCCCCGGACCTGACTCCGGTCGCGACGGTGGTGTTCACCGCGTCCCAGGACACGCTAATCCTCTCGGAATCGGTGACACTCTCAGCCGCGGCGTTGGGCGCCGCGGGAGATACTCTCCCCGGCCGACAGGTCACCTGGACCTCGAGTGTGCCCGCAGTTGCGAGCGTTTCGCTCGGAGGCGCGGTCACCGCCCTCACACCAGGGACGGCGACCATCACGGCGACCATCGGCGGCGTGGATGCCAACCTCCCGATTACCGTCCGCTCCCTTCAGTTCACGAGTATCCGGCCCGGCAGCGACTTCACCTGCGGCCTCACCGTGCAGGGCGAGGCATGGTGCTGGGGCGGGAACGCCTACGGTCAGCTCGGTCTCGGGACCGCCGATCCGCAGGCGCTGGTCAGGACCCCGCATCGGGTGGGCACCACCACACACTTCACGGCGATCGAGACCGGGTTCGGTACCGTCTGTGGTGTTGTCACAGGCGGCACGGTCTCCTGCTGGGGCTACAACGCGTTCGGCCAGTTAGGCGACGGCTCCACGACGGACCGCTGGGCTCCGGTGCCGGTGGCGGGGCTCACCAGCGCAACGGCGCTGTCGGTGCAGGGTGACCATACCTGTGCCGTGGCCGGAAGCCAGACGTTCTGCTGGGGGGACAACGCCAGCGGGCAGCTCGGCGACGGGAGCCGAGTCCAGCGGCTCACCCCGGTGGCGGTGGTCGGCGCGCCCGCCCTCACGGCGATCCGCACCTCGGCGGCATGGAGTTGCGGGCTCACTGGCGCGGGGCAGGCGTGGTGCTGGGGAGACAACACCCGGTTCGAGCTGGGATTCGATACCGTCTACTACCGGGCGGTGCCCGCGCCGGTCAGCGGAGGCCAGACGTACACTGCACTGACCGTTCGAGACTCCAGAAGTTGTGGGCTCCGGTCCAGCGGAGTCGCCGACTGCTGGGGCTTCCGGCGCTATGGGGAGTCCGGGATTCAAAGCAACGTCCCGACGCCGGACGGTGGCGCGATCGGGTATTCATCAATTGATCAGGGGCAGGAACACGCCTGCGGGCTCGACGCCCAGGGCCACGCCTGGTGCTGGGGCGCCAACGATTACGGGCAACTCGGCAGCGGGGTCGTCGGGCAGAGCAGCGTGGAATACCCAGCCACGGCGGTGACGGGCGGGCTCACCTTCACCAGTATCAGTGCCGGTGGCTATCACACCTGCGGTGTCACCAGCACGGGCGCCGCCTGGTGCTGGGGGGACGGGTTCTCCGGTGTGCTTGGCGACGGAAGCACTGGCAATTCGGTTTCTCCGGTGCCGGTCCCGGTGGCGGGTGGACACGTGTTTGATCGGATCAGCGCCGGAGGCTCGCATACCTGCGCCATCACAACGACTGATGCGGCATGGTGCTGGGGGGCCAACAATGCTGGCCAGCTAGGCGACAGCTCCTCTGCGACGCGCTTCACGCCGGCCGGGGTGGCGGGGGGCCTTGCCTTCAGCCGGCTCGACCTTGCCAACGACCTGACCTGCGGCCTGACCACGGCCGGTGCGGTCTACTGCTGGGGTTTCGGCGGGAACTCCGGTCTCGGGAATGGGCAACTCTTTTCTAAGGTTCCAGTCGATGTGAGCGGAGGGAACAGCTACACGGCCATCGCTGCAGGGCCGTCCCACAGCTGCGCCATCACCACGGGCGGCGCGGCCTACTGCTGGGGGGACAATCTCGATGGTGAACTCGGCGATGGTACGACCACGCAGCGCCTCACACCCGTGCCGGTCAGCGGCGGTGCTACGTACACCGATATCGCCGTCGGACAGAACCACAGCTGCGCGCGAACCACCGCTGGACAGATTGAGTGCTGGGGGACGCAGTACAGCGGCACGCTGGGGGATGGCGTCTTCACGGACAGTCCACTGCCGCTGGCCGTCGCTGGCGGGCTGAACTTCGGCGAGATCGCTACCGGCTATTCCATCACCGGCTACCTCTCCTGCGGGCTCGTCGCAGGGGGCGATCCTTACTGCTGGCCCTTCAATAACTCCCGGACGCCGATCCTGTATCCCGGCGGCATTCAGTTCACGTCGCTCCGGGGTGGAGACACAATGCTCTGCGGGGTTGCCGTCGGGGGCGCCGGTTACTGCTGGGGATTCAACGATGCGGGGCAGCTGGGCACCGGAAGTGTGAGCCTTCCGGGGACGGGATTCAGTCGCCCGCAAGCGCTGACGGGAGGGCTGCAGTTCGCGAGCATCGCGGCCGGCTCGCAGCATGCCTGCGGCATCACGACTGGTGGTGTGGCCTATTGCTGGGGCAACAACTATTCGGGGCAACTCGGCGCGGCGGGTGCGCTGCTCGCCGGCGTTCCTTATCCGGTGAAGGTGATGGGTCAGCCCTGAGAGGGTTGAGGCGGGACCAGGGTGCCCCGAAGCACCGTGACCGCTTGCCCGCCTAACATCACCCGGTCCCCGCGGCACTCCACATGGACGGTGCCGCCGCGCGCCGAAGCCTGATACCCCGTCATCACCTCGCGCTTGAGCCGCGTACGCCAATAGGGCGCGAGGGCGCAATGCGCCGAGCCGGTGACCGGATCTTCGGCGATCCCCGATCCCGGCGCGAAGAACCGGGAGACAAAGTCGTAGGGCCGGCCGGCCTCCGCGCAGCTGGTGACGATGACGCCCCGCACCGGCAGCGTTCCGAGCCGGCCATGATCGGGAGTCAGCCCGCGAACCACCGCCTCACTGTCCACCTCGACCAGATAGTCGAACTGATTCTTGCCGACCCAGACAGGCTTCGGTATACCCAACGCGGCGAGCAGTGCCGGCGGGGCCGCCGTTTCGGCGGCGAGTTTCGCCGGGAAGTCGAGGACGATCCGGTCCCCAGCGGTTGTGGCGGTCAGCAGGCCGCTCCGGGTCTGAAATCGCGCAACCGCGTGCGGCGGCAGGTAGGCCTGCTTCCAGAGGACGTGCGCGCTGGCGAGGGTGGCGTGGCCGCACAGGTCCACTTCGACCGCAGGTGTAAACCAGCGGAGAGAGAAGCCGTCCTCGACTCGATGCAGGAAGGCGGTCTCCGAGAGATTCATCTCCCGCGCGACGTTCCGCATCCAGTCCTCGGATGCGGCGCGCGGCAGGATGCAGACCGCGGCGGGATTGCCGCCGAAAGCCTGATCGGTAAAGGCGTCGACCACCGTGATCGCGGTGCTCACGAGAGGATGGCCTCCGCCTCGATTTCCACCAGCATCGCCGGATCGATCAGCGCTTTCACCTCGACCATCGTGGCGGTGGGACGGATGGCGCCGAAGAATTCGCCGTGGGCTCTGCCGATGATCTCCCACTGGCTGATATCGGTGACGTAGATGCGGGTCCGCACCACATCGCTCAGCGCGGCCCCCGCCTGGCCGAGGGCGCGCTCGATGTTGCGGATGACCTGGACCGTCTGGGCGTAGGGATCCCCGGGACCGACGATGAGGCCGTCTGGCCCGATGGCGGTGGTGCCCGAAACGTGGATGGTCTGTCCGACGCGGACGGCGCGGGAATAGCCGACAATCGGCTCCCACGGCCGCCCGCTGGAGATGTTCTGACGCGGCATGCCGGGAACGTAGCGCGCCAGGGCAGTCTGGCGCTACCGGATGCAGGAGCCACGCAGATCGACCACCTTGCGATGCACGGTGGCGCTCTCATCCACAACCGGACACTTCCTCGCGCTGGGTCGATGAGTCCAAGGTGTTACTGCGGGGAGGCCGTCCCGAACTCCGACTGGAGCCGCTGGGCGACCCGGTCACGCACCTGCGGGGTGTCGTAATAGCCGGACGAGATCCGCTTTAGAATGCCGTGGAGTCGCTCCGCGGGAATCCCGGTGGCGCTGCTGCCCGCCTCGGCGCTGCCCGCGGCACGCGCCGCGACGGAGAGGGAGACCTGGTCATCACCGGAGGCGGCAGCCGGGACAGCCTCCGACGCGACCGGCTGCACCTCGCCGGAATGTCGCGAGGACTCCTTGCCGCCGGCCTGGTCAACCTGTGGGCTGCTCAGGGGATTGGCGCCGCCGGATGTCCTTGGA
>JBDTTN010000216.1:0-5391 GCA_039930625.1 Gemmatimonadota bacterium
CACGCTGACCGCCGCGGCGCAGACAACGCCCACCGCCGCCGACCCATTCATCTGGCTCGAGGATCGCGAGGGCGCGAGAGCCCTCGCATGGGTCAAGGCCGAGAACGCCAAAACCCTCGGTGTCCTGAAGAAGGATCCCCGCTTCGCCGGCTTCTACACCCAGGCGCTCAGGATCGGCGAAGCCAGCGATCGCATCCCGTACCCTACCATCATCAACGGCCGCGCCTACAACTTCTGGCAGGATCAGGCCCACGTGCGCGGCATCTGGCGCAGCACGACCCTCGCCGACTACAGCAGCGCCGAGCCGGCATGGACCACCGTGCTGGATCTTGACGCGCTCGCGACCGCCGAAGGGAAGAACTGGATCTGGCAGGGCGCCGACTGCGACTCGCCCAGCCGGCAGCGCTGCCTGATCCTGCTGTCTGAAGGCGGGGAGGATGCCTCGACAATCCGCGAGTTCGACCTCACGACGGGACAGTTCGTCGCGGACGGCTTCCTGCTGCCGCGCGGCAAGCAGAACGCGGCCTGGGCCAGCGAGGACACGCTGCTCGTGGCGCGCGAATGGGCGCCCGGCGATCTCACCGCCTCGGGCTACCCCTTCATCGTCAAGTCGCTCGCCCGTGGCACGCCGCTCTCCGACGCGACCGAGCTGTACCGCGGCACCGCCACCGATGTCTCAGTCGGCCCCCTGGCCATCACCGATGGCCAGGGCCACCGTGCGTTAGGCGTCTACCGCGGGGTTTCGTTCTTCGAGACGGAGTATCGCCTGTTCACGCCCGGGGGGCTCAAGCAGCTCGACATGCCGAAGAAGGCCGGTCCCCAGGGCCTGCTGCAGAATCGACTGCTGATCCGGCTGGCCGAACCGTGGACCACCAACGGCACCAGCTTCACCGCCGGCACGCTGCTGTCGGTCGATCTCACCGAGGCGACCGCCGATCCCGGGCACCTCAAGCCAACCGCCATCTACACCCCCGGCCCACGGGAGACCTACGACGGTTCGGAGACGACCCGCGATCGACTGGTGGTCACCACCTACGAGAATGTGCGCGGGCGCGCTTTCATCTATACACCAGAAGCCGGCGGGGGCTGGTCTAGGCAGCCGCTCGATCTGCCGGACAACTCGTCGCTCTTCCTGGTCGCCTCCGACGACAGGAGCAGCGACGCCTATCTCGCCGTGACCGGCTTCCTCGCCCCGACAACGCTGGTGCATGTCGATGCCGATGCCGGCACCTCGGCGATCATCAAGACCATCGCGCCCCGCTTCGACGCCTCGACCCACGTGGTGGAGCAGCTCGAGGCGACCTCGAAGGACGGCACCCGGATTCCCTACTTCGTGGTGCGCCCGAAGAACCTCAAGTACGACGGTACCGCTCCCACCATCATCAGCGCCTACGGCGGCTTCGAGGTCTCCAACACGCCATCGTACAGCGGCACCACCGGCAAGCTCTGGCTGGAGCATGGCGGGGTCTACGTGCTCGCCAACATCCGCGGCGGCGGCGAGTTCGGCCCCGCCTGGCACGAGGCCGGTCTCAAGACCAACCGGCAGCGGATCTACGACGACTTCGCCGCCGTCGCCCAGGACCTCATCACCCGCAGGATCACCACGCCCCGCCGGCTCGGCATCGAAGGCGGCTCCAACGGCGGTCTGCTCATGGGCGTCGAGTTCACCCAGCATCCCGAGCTGTGGAACGCGGTGAATATCCAGGTGCCGCTGCTCGACATGCTGCGCTTCGAGCAGATCCAGGCCGGCGCATCGTGGGTGGGGGAGTACGGCAGTGTCTCGGTCCCGGAGGAGCGCGCCTTTCTCGCGTCCATCTCGCCGTACCACAACATCAAGCGGGGCGTGAAATACCCGCAGGCGCTCATCTGGACCACCACCAAGGACGATCGCGTCGGCCCGCAGCACGCCCGCAAGTTCGCAGCGAAACTCGGCGCGATGGGCATTCCCTACCTCTTCTACGAGGTGATCGAGGGGGGACACGGCAGCGGCGCCAACATCAAGGAGCGCGCCTTTACCGACGCGCTCCAGTTCACCTACTTCACCCGCAAGCTGATGCGGTGAGCCTACCGACCGAGCAGCACCTCCTCCACTGCCGCTCTCCCTTCGGCCTGATACCCGAGTGCCCGTACCACCTCCCGCAACTCCGACTCGGCGCTCTCCCCGCCGAGCGGTAGCGCGGCGAGCCGCAGCAGCCCGGCCTGGGTGTCGAGGAGGCACTGCACCAGCCGGTCCCGCCGCTGCTCGACCGTTCCGCGGCTCTCGGCCGCATCGACCGGCGGGGGCTCGCGTTCGAACAGCAGCAGCGCGGCGTCGAGCTGAGCCAGTTCACGGGCCCCGAGGCACACCGCGGGGATGACTTCCGCCATCAGTTCCGACTGACCGTCGCCGGCGTCTTCCGCCAGGTGCCTGACGAGCCGGACCACGCCACCGAAGAGCGTGCGGGCCGCGCCGATCGGCAGCTCCGCGGCGGTCTCCAACACCTGCCGCTCGAGCTCGGGGGCGAGACGGGGGCGGCGCGGCTTCCGGTCGATCAATGGCTGACGTCCCGCGTTCGCCGCGCCGGCGAGGAGCAGGGCCACGAACGCCCCGGAGGTCCACCAGAGCGCCGGATGCACCTCCCGTCCGGCCCAGAAGCCGAGCCCGAGGGCGAGTCCTGCCACCGCCCACAGCCCGAACGGAATCATCCGCCACACCGCTCCCACCGGCACCGCCTGCGCAGCGAGCCCCCGGCTTGCCAGCCGGTCCACCGCGGCATCCGCCATGCCGGTCGGCACCCGCGCCAGCGGCTTGAGTCCGAGCGCCACCTCGCGGCGCCCCGCGCTGCTCGACCCGCCGAACAACCCCAGAAGCTGCGCCTGACGAGTGTCGCGCTCACGGGGACGGGCCGGCTCGAGAAAGATCAGCGCATCCGACGGCTGCCGTAGTGTGCCGCACCGCCCGCACAGCGTGAGCCCCTCGACGTCGATATCTCCGCAGACGAGACAGCGGTCGGTGGAGGTCGCAATGGGAGCCGCCGCAGCGATCGGCGCGCCGAGTGCATCCATGAGGCACGCGGCGGTGGGGAAGCGATCGGCCGGATCCGCCATGGTGGCCCGCGCGATCGCCTCGTCCAGCCAGGCGGGCACCGAGAGGTTCGCGGCGCGGGGGGAGAAGCCATCGTCGCTGGGCGTCGGGGGCAGGTGCGCTGAGTCCTGAGGCGGGAGCCGTCCCGCCAGCGCGAAGTACAACGTCAGGCCCAGTGCGTAGACATCGCTGCGGGCGTCGGCTCGCTCGCCGGTGAGCAATTCAGGGGCGGCGTATGCCAGGGTGCCTACCAGGCCGCCGGGCTCGGTCATCGTCCCTTGTGAGAGAATCCGCGCGGAGCCGAAGTCGGTGAGGAGCGCGGTGCCGGCCTGATCGAGCAGGATGTTCCGGGGCTTCACGTCGCGGTGCAGGATCCCTTCCCGATGCGCCAGTGTCAGCGCCGATGCGATGCTCCGGCCCAGCAGCGCGGCGGCCTCGGCGGGGAGGGGGCCCCGCCTGGTGATGCGCTGTTCGAGGTCCTCCCCCTGCACCAGTTGCATGATGATGAACTGCCACGGCCCGTCGCTCAGGTAGTCGTAGACCGGCACGATGTTGGGGTGGGCCAGCCGGCGGACGGCGAGCACTTCACGCTTGAGTCGTTCCCGCGCCAGCTCCTGGGTCGCCGGCGAAGGCACCAGCAGCTTCACCGCGACGTCGGTACCGAGCGAGAGATCCTTTGCCCGGTAGACTACGGAGTGCCCGCCTCGTCCCAGCTCCCGGCCGATCTCGTAGCGATCGCCGACGCGGCTCCCGGGCGCGAAGTAGCTCACGGTGCGGCGCGCTCCACCGGCTCGTTGACGCCGAGTCGCTGCAGGACCACGATGGCGTTCTGGCGCCAGCCGTCGTTCTCCTTATATATGCCGAGAAAGGCGGTGAGGTTCTTGCGCGCGAGATCGGGCTGGCCCAGGGTGTACTCCGACATCCCGGCGTGATAGAGCGCCATGTAGTGGTTGGGCCAGTACTCGATCACCATCTCCATGATCGGGCCGGCTGCCTTGTCGTCGCCCGCATCCGCCACCGGGTGGGCGACCTCGAAGACCACCTCCACGGCGTGGTATCGGTCGGCCGCGTCGAGCCGATTGATCAGCTCCCGGGCCCGGTCCACCTTGCCGGCCAGCGCAAAGCAGGCGGCCGCATACCCGGTCCCTTCCAGGCCCGCCGGGGCCGGATCCCGGCCCTGCGCCAAGTCGACTTCCACGGAATTGCAGGAGGGGCGGATACGGGCAAACCACTCCCCCGGAGTCCCGGCGGGGAGCGGTGCCGGGGCGTGCTGGGGAGCGGCGGCCTTGGTGGGGTGGAAGGCGAGAAGTGCCACCAGGACCATGACATAGGCGATGCCGAGATAGGCGAGGCGGCGGTGCATCGGGCCCTCCATCCGGGGTGGAACGCGTCAGGCTCTTAGCAGGGAGCAAGCGGTGTTCCACAGGGACGCAGGCGGGGGGAGGAAGTGCACGACGTGCCGGGGATCACCATGGACGCCGTAGCCGGGGCCGGAGTCGGCAGGGGGGGTGGCTGAAATAGGCGGGTCGCAAACCGATGTCGCGAGGTACCCAGCTGCCCCCGGATCCCGACTGTAAGGCCCGGGCGCCTCATCCGTCAGCAGTGGTGAAGGGGCCGGAGAGCCGGCCGAACCCGACATCACACTGACTCAATGGGAGCCCAAAATGACCGCTCGCGAGAACAGCAACATCAGCGCCTGCAACTGCGGCTGTAACTGTCAGCCTGCTTGCAGCTGCACGCCGTCCTGCGCCGACCAGTGCGGCAACTGCCAGGGCTGAGAAAGTGGGAGCGGGCGCTGTCCGGCGTGCTTGTGCCGGAGGGCGCCCGCCTCATATTCGACTCATGGCTGATCCGATCAACTCCATTCCAGCGTCGGCCGAGCCCGATCCGGCATCACCCGAGGTGGTCCAGGTGCTCGTCGACAACCATCGGCGCTTCCTGGCCTTTCTCGAGCGCCGTGTGGGGTCGCGCGCCACCGCGGAGGACATCCTCCAGGATGCCTTTGTCCGCGGCCTGGCCCGGGCGGGGACGGTACGCGATGAATCAACGACAGTCGCCTGGTTCTATCGCCTGCTGCGCAATGCCCTGATCGATCACTACCGGCACGGCGGGGCGGAGGAACGGGCGCTCGCGTGGGTCGCCGGCACAACCGACAGCAGCACGCCCGCAGTCGACGCCGAACTGCAGGACGAGGTCTGCGCCTGTGTTGCGGCGCTGCTGAAGACCCTCAAGCCGGAGTACGCCGCAGCCATCGAACGGGTGGATCTCGGCGGTCTGACCGTGGCGGCATTTGCCAGTGAAGCCGGAATCACCGCCAACAACGGTGC
>JBDTTN010000217.1:0-5390 GCA_039930625.1 Gemmatimonadota bacterium
TAGTGTGGACGCCGAGCGGCGCCGGCTACACCGTACAGGACCTCGGCGCCTTGCCGGGGATGTCAGTTACCACCTCGGCTGGAATTGATGATCAGGGACGCGTGGTGGGCTGGTCCTCGACCGGTGGCGCCTTCCCGACCGCCGCGGCGCCATTCATGTGGTCGCAGGCGACCGGCATGGTGAACCTGGTGTCGCTCGGAGCCCCTAACAATTTCCCTCTGGGCATCAGCCCCGGCGGGACGGTGGCGACGCCGAGCGGGTGGTACCGGCTCAGCAATCCGGCGAGCGTGACACCGCTCCCGCCGCCGCCGACCAGTTTCCTGAGCCCCGGCAGCGCGCCGGCGGTGATCAATGATGCAGGCGATCAGGCTTTCGGGCTCAACACCACGAGCGGCCAGTCGCTCACCTATCTCTTCCGGCTTCCCGTCGGTGGCACCTGGCAGTTGCTTTCGGGGGCGGGAACCGGGCATCTGTCCGGCGCGGGCCTTGGCTCAATCAACTCGAGCCTGGACGTGACCGGCACCGCCCAGAGCACCGGCTTCGTTGCCGCCGGACCGAATGGGTTGGCCCAGTCGCTCGCGAGCCTGGTCTCTCCCGCCTACGGCACGCCCACCGTGGGTGGAGCCGGCCGGATGAACGCGAGTGGACAGATTCTGGCCTCGGTGTACTTCGGGACCAGCCCGCGCCTGGTACGACTGACCCCAGTCACCCCCTGCGGCGCCAACTGCATCGTGGCCAGTGTCGCGCTCACCTCGCAGTTCATCCAGGACCCCGCCAATCCCGGCTCGTGCTTCCAGGGCGGGACGATGTACAACCAGTCGAGTGCGACTGTCACTGTCACCGACGAGGTGGGCGCGCCGCTCGCCAACGCACAGGTGAACGGGCGCTTCATGGACGACTACTGGACCAGCAAGGCGGTCACCGGCACCACCAACGCTGCGGGCGTCGCGTCGTGGAGCTCCAAGGGCCCCTGCGGCGTCGGGTCGATCGAGTTCCTCCTTGAGAAGGCGACGCTCGGCACTCGGACGTTCGATCGGACGCGCGGACTCCTGGTGAAGTCGGTCATCCCGAGCGTCACCCCGCCGGGCAATCAGCCGCCGGTGGCCCGGTTCACCTTCGGCTGCAACACGACGACTCGGAACTGCTCGTTCAACGGCAGCGGCTCGTCAGATGATGTGGGCGTCGTGTCGTACAGCTGGGCGTTCGGCGATGGCGCGACGGGGATCGGTGTCAATGTCGCGCATGTCTACGCCGCAGCCGGCAGCTACCCCGTGACGCTCACGGTGACTGACGGAGGCGGCCTGACCGGTGCGCTGACCAAGACCGTCACCGTCAGCAACAGCACCAACAAGCCGCCCGTCGCTGCGTGGACCGTCAGCTGCCAGCCCGCACCGGCGCATACCTGCACCTTCAACGGCACCGGCTCGCGCGATCCGGACGGCACAATCGTCGCCTACAAGTGGACCAACGCCGGCGGCACGACCCTGTCGACGGCCGCGACCTTCACTCGCACCTTCTCCCGCTCGATGACCGTCACCTGGACCCTGACCGTCACCGACAATGGCGGGAAGACGGGCAAATTGACGAAGGCCTTCACCGTGCCCTGATCGAGCTCGTTTCAATGCAAGCCGCCGCCGGTCCCCATGGGGCCGGCGGCGGATTGCATTTCAGCTCCGGGTTTTCAAGCTCACCCCAGTTCGGCGCTCCGCTGCGCGACCCGTCGATGCTATTCGCTCTGCAGCGCCACCTTGGGATTGACCCGGCTGGCCCGGAGCGCGGGAATGGCGCTGGCCAGCAGCGCAACTGCGAGCAGCACTGCGGTCACCACCACGAAGACCACCGGATCCCTGGGCGACTGCGCAAAGAGCAGCGGCGCGATCCAGCGTCCGGCCCACAGCGCCACGACTCCACCGAGCGCCACGCCGATCAGCGCGACCCGCAGGCCATCGCCCACCACCAGCCGCACCACGTCACCCAGCCGCGCACCGAGTGCGATGCGGATCCCAAGTTCGTGGGTGCGCTGCGCCACGTCGTAACCGATCACGCTGTAGAGTCCGATCGCTGCGAGCATGAGCGCGAGGCCCCCAAAGGCGAGGAACATCGTGGCACCGAGCCGCCAGGACCGCACCTGCGGATCGACGATGTCGTGCATGGAGGTCGTCGTGATGTAGCCGTCGCCGGGCATCAATGACTGCAGCTGCCGCCGCACACTCTCCTTCTGTTGGTTCGCATCCCCGCGCATCCGCGCAAAGACAACCGCGGCCTCGGGCTGGAACTGCTCGATGGGGAGGTAGTAGTGCAGCGCGGCGTCCTTGGTGATGCTGTTCTGCCGGATATCCTCTGCGATGCCGACCACGGTGATGCAGGGCATGGTGTCGCTCGCCATCTTCATGCACTGCCCCAGCGCCTCCCGCCCGGGCCAGAGCGTCCGCGCCATCGACTCGCTCACCACCGCCACCAGCGGCGCCCCCTTCCGGTCGTCGTCGGCGATCCCGCGTCCGCGCAGGACTCTCGTCCCCACGGTGGCGAAGTACTCGGGTGATCCCGCCTGAATCGTAAAGCTGCCGAGCCGCTCGACCGAGTCGATTCCCGCCACGAACAGGTTCTCCGACCAGGTATCCCAGAAGGGCACCGTGAGTCCCAGCGCGGCGGACTCGACCCCGGGGATGGCGCGGGTGGCCTCGAGCAGTCTGCGCTTCAGTGCGGCCTGCTCCGGCGGCTCCAGCTTCACGCCCCGCTCGTTTGGAAAGATGTAGAGCACCGGGTCCACGTCGTAGCCGAGCCGAAGCGCCTGCACGTTGAGCAGACTGCGCACGAAGAGGCCGGCGCCGACCAGCAGCACCACCGAGAGCGCCGCCTGCAGCAACAGCAGACCGGTGCGGGTCCGGGAGCGGCGGTGGCCGCCGTCGCGGGCGCCCGCCTTGAGCGCCTCCACCAGGTCGGTGCGGCGCGCCTGGAGAATCGGTGCCATGCCGGTGAGAACTCCCGCGAACGCGGCGATGCAGAGCGCGAAGCCGAGCGTCCTGCCGTCGCTGAGCGCGCCACCGGATGATCCGGCAGGCAGGAAGAGGGTCCGCAGGATCTGACCGCCCCAGTGCGCGAGCAGCAGCCCGGTCGCCGCGCCGCAGCCGGCGAGCAGCAGGCTCTCGGTGAGGAGCTGCGTGACCAGGCGCCGCCGGCTCACGCCTAACGCGAGCCGGAGCGCGATCTCCCGCCGCCGCCGCACCGAACGGGCGAGCAGCAGGTTGGCGACGTTGGCGCAGGCCACCAGCAGGACGATCACCGCGACGCCACTCACCCAGTTCGCGACCTTGGTCACGGTACTCTGGGTGGGGCCGCGCTCGGCCTGCACCGGACCGGCGATCGCCAACGGATGGGCGATCTCCGCCGGCGTCTGCTTCGGACTCAGGCTCGCCTCGGCGTTCCAGCTCTGCAGGTAGGCGTGACTCAGGTCGGCGGTGGCCGCCGCGGGGCTCACCCCCGGCTTCCGCCGCGCCAGGATCTCCAGCCACCCCCAGTTGTACTTGGTGTAGTAGTTGGCGAGCTGCGGTCCCGCGCGAAAGATGCCGGCGAAGGTGGTGATGGGAATAAAGACCGCGGGCATGCCTTCATCGCAGATCGCCACGAAGTTCTTCGGGGCGACACCGATGATGCTGTAGTCCACCGTGCCGATCCGGATCTGCTGCCCCAGCACGTCGGCGCGGCCGCCGTAGTTGGTCTGCCAGTAGCCGTAGCCGAGCACCGCCACCTGGGCGCCGACCGGGACGGTGTCCTCCGACGCCGCGAAGAACCGGCCCAGCGCCGGCGTCGCGTCGAAGAAGTTGAACATGGCGGCGGAGATCGTGGCGACCAGCACCTCGCGCGAATCGTTCCCGACCCCCACCGCCATGGTGCGATTGCCGAACGCGGCCATCTCGGAGAAGCTGCTGCTCCATTTGCGGAGATCGAGGAATCGGGTGTACTCGGTGTAGCTCTCGGTGAGGAGTCCCTCGCGACCAATGTGCTGGAGATAGACCCGGTGCACCTGGTCTGCCTCTCGGAGATAGGGCGGCGTCCGGAACATCAGCCGGTCCACGATGCCGAACATCGCAGCATTGGCACCGATGCCGAGGCCGAGGGTGAGAATCACCCCGACGGTGAAGCCCGGATTTCGCCGCAGCGAGCGCACCGCATAGCGCAGGTCCTGCCCCGCATGCTCCAGCCAGGTGATCCCTCGGCCGTCACGGCTCGCCTCCTTCACGACCTCAATGCCGCCGAAGGAGAGTCGCGCCTGTCGCAGCGCCTCGTCAGGCGGCACACCCTCCCGCACCAGCTTCTCGGTTTCCCGCTGCAGGTGGAACTGCAGCTCGTCGGCCAGCTCCCGCTCCATCGCCCCGCGGCGGAACAGCGCGCGCAGGCGGTAGCGGACTTCGCTCACCAGTTCGCTCAGCATCTCAGCGCATCTCCAGGACGAGTTGCACCACCGCCGCCAGCCGGCGCCACTCCGCCGTCTCGGTCTTGAGCTGGCCGCGTCCGGCGGCGGTCAGTTCGTAGAACTTGGCGCGGCGATTGTTGTCGGAGGCATCCCAGCGCGCATCGATCCAGCCCCGGCGTTCCAGCCGGTGCAGCGCGGGGTAGAGCGAGCCTTGCGGGATCTGCAGGCGGCTGCGGGAGACCTGCTGCAGCCGCTCGCTGATCGCCCAGCCGTGCTGGGGCCCGAGCGACAGCGCCTTGAGAATCAGGAGATCGAGCGTGCCCTGCGGGAGCTCGAGTCGGTCATCAGCCATGGTGTTCCCCTCCGTCTTCTACAAGAGAGTACGCTCGCTCTTGTAGAAGTGCAAGGGGAGTGGGTGACCAGGCGATTGGGCGATTGGGCGATTGGCGGTTGGGCGATTGGCGGTTGGCGGTTGGCGGTTGGGAGGTTGGGCGGAGAAGTTGTGATCTTATCATCCAATCATCCAATCGCCTGATCGCCCAATCGCCAAACCACTCTTCCCCCTACTTCCCCTCCCCCGCCAGCTTCGCCAGGCGGTCCTTCACCTCCCGCACCGCGGGCTGCAGCACCGGGTCGGCGTCCTTCCAGAGATCCACGAAGCGGGTGTAGTTCTCGATCGCCTTCGCCTTGTCGCCCTTCGCCTCGTAGATCTCGCCGAGCCGCTTGAGGCTCGGCGCTCTGGTCCAGGGTGTGACCACGGCCTTCAGCGAGGAGCCCGCCGAATCGGCTGCGATCTCATACTCCGCCATCGCCGAGTCGGGGAGGTTCGCGCGGTCGAAGGCGAGTCCGGCCTCCCAATGTCCCCATTCGGCGCGCTGGCCGAGGCGGCCGATGTCCCGGAACTCAGCCAGCGCCTCCTTGGGCTTCCCCTCACTGAGCGCCACCCAGCCGCGGGCCTGATACCAGAACGCGTCGC
>JBDTTN010000218.1:0-5387 GCA_039930625.1 Gemmatimonadota bacterium
GTCTGCATCAGCTTCCACTCGTCCTCGGTCAGGCCAGTGGTCTTGTTGAGCACCTCGACCGGGATCCGCGCCTTGCCGACATCATGCAGCAGCGCGGCGAGTCCGAGATCGTACAACTGCAGCCGGGTGAGTCCCAGTTTCTTGCCAATGGCGACCGCCAGGATGCAGACGTTCACCGAATGGGTGAAGGTGTACTCGTCGTAGTCGCGGATCGTGGTGAGGCCCAGGAGCGAGGTCTCGTTGTTGAGCACCTGGTCCACGATGGCCTGCACCGCCCGCTTCACCTTGGCCACTGATGTGGTGCGGCCGAGCCGGACGCTGTTGATCAGGTCCTTGGTGACGGCGACGCCATGAGAATAGGTGCGCTTCGCCACCTCCCGGGCCTTTTCCGCGTCGGCGACCTTCTCTTCCGACTCGACCGGCGGCGTGACGTCGATGTGGCTGACCTCGGCGATGGCGAGCTTGTCGCGCAGTTCCAGAAGCTTTTCGTGATCGGGATCGCCCCCGCCCTTGCCGGAGAGCGAGAGGACCAGGCTGATGAACACCTGCCACTCGCGCCGTTCGACCCCCGACACCACCCGGATTTCCCCGACGTCGAGTGCCCGCAGGGCGGCCAGCGTGTTGGAGAAGGAGGCGTAGTTGTCAAGTTCGAGCCTGAGCCGCGTGCCGTTGACGAAGAGGAAGTCCCCCGAGAGCCGCAGCTCCAGTTCGGTCATCGGCCCGAGGATGGCGTTGGCCGCGGCCTGCAGGTCGTCCAGCGATTTCTGTGCAGTGGTGTTTTCGATCGGATAGAGCTTGAGACTGCGGAGCGCCGCGTACATCGCCAGCAGGAACGCCCGGCCCGCCGAGCGGAGAAAGGCGTCGTCGGCGACCTTCTCCTCGCTCGCGTGCGGGTGAGCCTCGGGGTCGCGATTCACGCGCCTGCCTCACGAAGGGCACGGCTCACGGCGTTTCGCACCACGAGTTCCTTGTCCTCGCGGTATCGCTGCAGCAGGTCCCTCGCATCGGGAGTCTTGAGCCGACCGATCGCCAGCGCCGCGCAGGCGCGTACCTCCGGCGTCTCCTTCCGGCGGAAGAGACCGCCGGAGGACAACATCGCGGCGAGGCTCTCCAGGGATGCCGGCCCGGCGATCATGGCATAGGCCTCGAAGAAGCGCATCCGCTCGGTCAGGTCGATTTCGCGCTGCTGCTTCCCGTGCACCACCGGCTCGATGCGCCGGAGTACTCCCTTGTAGCCGCGTCTCCCCAGGGCCTGCACTCCGGCGATCCGCACCTCCCGGTCGCTGTCGTCCACCGCCTTCTCCAGGGCCTGCAGCGCACCCGGGGTGCCCACGGCATCCAGCGCCTGTGCCGCTGCCAGCCGGATCGACGCGAGCGGATGACTCAGGGTATCCGCCAGCCCGGGTACCGCCGCCTGCAGCCGCAGCCGGCCGCACAGCGCGATCACGGAGAAGAGCGCCTCCGAGTTAGGCATGCGCAGCAGCCGCAGCACCTCCTGCGGACTGTTTTCGGCGAGCCGATCGACCGCGGAGGCGAGCAGCGTGTGCACCGGCGACGCCAGCGGCAGCTTCGGCAGCCAGACCATGACCGTCTCCAGCCCGGTAGGCCGAAGCTCCCGGAACAGCTCGCCGAGATCTTCCTCCGAGGGCGGGGTCTGCGCCTCGGTGACCGACTGCAGGATCTGCTGCAGGACGCCGGGATCGGAGAGCCGACCGGTGAACGCGTCCAGCCGTTCCCGCTCCTCCACGGTGAACAGCTCCGGCCGCCGCACCAGCAGTCGGATCTCGCGCAGAATCAGCGCGACCGAGCGGAAGTCGCCGGCGTTGAGCACATGCGGGAGATAGGTCTCCATCGTGCCGAGCACATCGGCGCGGGCCCACGCTTCCTTCCGGTCCTCCAGGATATCGAAGACGATATTGAGCACGTTGCCGCGCAGGTCCTGGGCGTATTCCCGCTCCACCGCCTGGGCGATGGCGCGGATCTCCGACTCCTCGAGCCAGTAGAGGGTGGAATCGAAATCCTCGAGATCGACGACACCGGTCTTCCGGGGAGCCTCCTCCTGGACCTTCCCGTTGGTCTCCTGCGCCTGGGCCGCCGCCACATTGGGGTCCGAAGGAGCGGCCTGACTGTACGCCCCTTCGCCTGACAGACCAGGCACGCCGCTGTCCGGCACGAACTCGGTGAAGTGATACTGGATCAGGGTGAAGTCCTGCTCCCAGAGCAGGGTGAGCAGGTCGTCGCCGGCATCCGCGGCAAGGGTGCGCGCCCGCTGCACGATTTCAAGGAAGCGGATGATCTCTTCCTCCTCGACACCCGGGTAGAGCGTCAGCACCCGCATGCCGTCCTTGAACAGGAACCAGGCCAGGCTGTCACTCTTGTTCGGCTGGTGGTAGACAACCTGCTCCTCCCACACGATATCCGTCTCGACGATCTGCAGGACGACACGATCGAGGCCTCCCGCCCAGATAGGCTGGAGGGAGCCACGTACGTTCTGGATGGCGCGCTGGTACATCGGGTTGTTCGGCAGGTACATCTGGAATGCCCGGAGCCCTTTGACGAGAGTCCGCAGCAGTTCCTCAATCTGGGTGGGCGGCAGGATGACGGCCGCCGGCATGCCCTGGGTCACTTAGCCGTTCCCGAGCAGTTTGGCCACGTGCGCGACGTCCTTGTCGCCACGGCCGCTGAGGCAGACGAGTACCAGATCGTCAGGCGCCCAGTGTCCGCGATTCCGTTCGATCCAGGCAAAGGCATGCGCGGTCTCCAGCGCGGGAATGATGCCTTCCAGCCGGCAGAGGGTCTGGAATGCCGCCAGCGCCTCCGCATCCGTCACCGCCTCGTAGCGCACCCGGCCGGTGTCCCGGAGCCAGCTGTGTTCCGGTCCGACTCCGGGGTAGTCGAGCCCGGCAGAAACCGAATGCGCCGGCAGCACCTGGCCGTCCTCGTCCTGCAGCAGGTAGCTCAGACAGCCATGCAGCACCCCAGGAACGCCGGCGGTCAGCGTCGCGCTGTGATGCCCGGTGGACAGTCCCTCACCAGCCGCCTCGACCCCGACGAGCTCGACCGCGTCGTCGTCGATGAAGCCCGAGAAGATCCCGATGGCATTCGAGCCGCCGCCGACACAGGCCACGACCGTCGCCGGCAACCGGCCGGTGCGCTCCAGCATCTGTGCCCGGGACTCCCGGCCGATGACGGACTGGAAGTCCCGCACCATGCGCGGGAATGGATCGGGGCCGACCACCGAACCGATGATATAGTGGGTTGTGGGGACGTTCGTCACCCAATCCCGGAGCGCTTCGTTGGTGGCATCCTTGAGCGTCCGGCTCCCCGAAGTGACCGGGACCACGGTGGCACCGAGGAGCTTCATCCGGTAGACGTTGAGCGCCTGGCGCTCCACGTCTTCCGCTCCCATGTAGACCACGCACTCGAGACCGAACCGGGCGCAGATTGTCGCGGTCGCCACGCCGTGCTGCCCCGCCCCGGTCTCGGCGATGATCCGGCGCTTTCCCATGCGCCGAGCCAGCAGCGCCTGTCCGATGGTGTTGTTGATCTTGTGAGCGCCGGTGTGGTTGAGATCCTCGCGCTTGAGCAGCACCGTCGCGCCGACCAGCCCCGAGAATCGGGGCGCGGGACTCAGCAGCGAGGGACGCCCGACGAATTCCTTGAGCAGCAGATTGTGTTCCGCCCAGAAGAAGGGGTCCTGGCGGGCGGCGTCATACAGGACGGTCAGTTCCTCCAGCGCCGCCATCAGCGTCTCGGGAACGTAGCGGCCGCCGTAGACGCCAAAGCGCCCGTCCACCGCGCGCTCGGGCGGCAACGTGACCGTCACTCCAGCACCTCCAGAAAGCGAGCCATCCTCTGGTAATCCTTTATCCCCGGAATCTGTTCGACGCCGGACGATACGTCTACCACATCGGGCTGCACCACGCGCACAGCCTCGGCCACATTCTCCGGTGTGAGCCCTCCGGCGAGCCACATCGGATGCCCCACCAGCCGGTTCCTTGCGTGGGCCGCGAGTGAGAGCGGCAGCGGCACCCCGGTCCCACCCAGCTTCCCTTCTACTCTGGGCTCGATCAGGAGCGGGCAGCCCAGTGAGGCGAGCTCCGCGAGTCGGCCGAGGTCGGTGGTTCCAGCCAGCTTGACCGTCGCGACGACCAGCAGTCCTTCGCGCTTCAGTTGATCGACGAGTTCAGGAGTTGCACCATCATGCAACTGGGCCCCGGCCAGGCCCGCCGCATCCCTGGCCTCTAATATCTGCGCATGGACCTGCGATCCAAAGACCCCAAAGACAGGAATCCGCCCGGCGACCTCGACAATGGAGCGGGCCCGCCCGGCATCGACCTGGCGCGGGCCTCCCGCAAAGATGACCCCGAGATAGCTCGCACCGAGGTGCACCGCCACCGCCGCGTCCTCCGGACGGGTCAGTCCGCAGATCTTCGCCGGCGTCATCGGCCGCGCCGCCTCACGCCGACCAGCGTTCGAGCCAGTGCGGCAGGCTCGGATGCACTCGAGAGCGCGGTGCCAATCAGCACGCCGTCGGCTCCGGCCTCTGCCGCGCGGAGCACATCCGCCTCACTCGTCATGCCGCTCTCCGCGATGGCGATCCGGTCGGAGGGGATGCGCGAGAGGAGCGCCCACGCCGCCGGCACATCGATCTCGAAGCTATCCAGGTTGCGACTGTTGACTCCGATGATCGGCGCGTCGGACGCGAGTGCAACTTCGAGCTCGCGGGCGTCATGGACTTCCACGAGGGTGGCGAGCCCCCAGTCCCGCGCTGCCTCCGCCAGGGCGGCGAGCCGCTCGGAGGTCAGCGCCCGCACGATAAGCAGCACCGCCGAAGCGCCGGCGGCCCTGGCCTCCGCCACCTGCAACTCATCGAGGATGAAATCCTTCCTGAGAAGCGGGACGCGCACCCGGGCGGCGACCGCGCTGAGATCCTCCAGCGAGCCGCCGAAGAAGGGACCGTCGGTCAACACGGAGACAGCACTCGCGCCGGCGCGGGCGTAGGAGGCCGCGTGCTCCGCCGGGTCCAGCTCGGCCCGGATGGTCCCCTGTGAGGGCGAGCGGCGCTTGACCTCGGCGATCAGCGCGATCCGCCCCCGGTCCCAGTCACCGAGGAAGGCTGGCCGCGCCGTTGCCGCGACCGCGAGCCGCTCGATTTCCTCCCGGCGGGCGTGCAGGGCGGGCAGGCCGGCCCGAGTGGTTGCCAGGATCTGGTCCAGGGAGGTTGCCATCTTGCTCTTCGGTTGCTATTCGGGTAGCTTGATTCGGAATCCGTTCGGTCACACTCCCGGAGGCATCATGCCGCTCACGAAGCGCCAGAGCGAAATCCTCAAATACCTGCAGGAGCATATCCGCGACAGGGGCTACGCGCCAAGCTTCGAGGAGAT
>JBDTTN010000219.1:0-5373 GCA_039930625.1 Gemmatimonadota bacterium
CGTGACGGAGTCGGTGGGTATCGCGACTGGCTTCCTGATCGCCGCGCTCCACCACGCGGGGCTCTCGACCCTGACCCACACTCCTAATCCCATGGCCTTCCTGAATCGCATTTTGGGACGGGGCGACAACGAACGGCCCTTCCTGCTTCTCTTCGTGGGCTATCCGGCGGAAGGGGCCCAAGTGCCGAACCTCGTTCGCAAACCGCTGAATCAGTTCACCACTTGGCGGTAAGCGGGAGAGAGACTATCAGCCGGCCTGGTCCTGTGGGGAGCGACCCAGTTCCGCCGGCGCCCGGGTTTGGCCAACGACGCCGGCCAGGACTACCAGTGTCAGGAGGTAGGGGAGGACCAGGAAGAGTTGGTACGGAACGCCCACCAGGAGGGACTGGAAAAGAAACTGCAGTGCCATTGCCGCCCCGAAGAAGAGAGCGGCGCCGAAGACCCGCGCTGGATTCCAACCCCCGAGCACGACTATCGCGATTGCGATGAAGCCCCTGCCGGCTGTCATCTTCTCAGCAAAAGTCCCCACTTGGGCTAACACCAGGCTCGCACCAGCTAACCCAGCGAAGCCTCCTCCGATCAGCGTGCCTAGCGTCCTGATCTGTACCACATCGACGCCAGCGGCCCGTGCGTCGGCAGCCGACTCCCCGGCAGCGCGCAGCCGGAGACCCCACCTCGTCCGGTATACCACCCACCAGAGAAGTGGAACCGCCAGGTACCCCGCATAGGTGAGGATACTCTGTTGGAAGAGTGCGGCTCCTACGAACGGGATCGCCGCCAGACCCGGAATGGGGACGACAGGAAAGGTCGGCAGGCTCAAGCCAACGCCAGCGGGCCCGTAGGCATGTCGGTACACAGCGCCAGTCAGTCCGACGCAACCGAGCGTGATCGCGGTGCCGGTGATGATCTGCTCTGCGCCGGCCCGCACCGCGATGAGTGCAAATACGCCGGCCACGAGGATGCCTGCAGCGACCGCCACGATCAGGCCCGCCCACGGCCCGGCGGCGGTAGCGCCGATCGCCGCGCCAAGAGCTCCCGTCAGCATCGCTCCTTCGACACCAAGATTGATCACTCCGCCACGCTCCGTGATCGTTTCGCCCAGTGCGGCGAGCAGGAGTGGCGTGGCGACCCGGACGGCGGCCGCCAGAAACGAGGTGAGCAGATCCTCGTTCACGACTCCGCTCCCACTGCCCCGGCCAGCATCTTGCGCCGAGTGACATCACCCAGCAGCACAGTCAGGATGATCACAGCCTCCACGATGAACACGGAGACGGCCGGGACCCCGGCCTCCCGCTGCATCGCGCTCGCCCCGGCCTCGAGGGCCGCGAATAGCAGCCCGGTTAGGACCGTCCCGAGTGGATTGAGGCGCGCAAGGAGCGCAACCGCGATCGCGGTGAAACCGTAACCCGGCGAGAGATTCTGAAACAGCGCGTACGTGGTTCCCGAGACCTCCGTGCCGCCGGCCAGACCGGCGCATGCGCCGGAAGCGAGCATCGCTCCGGCGAAGACCCGATCGGTGTTGATGCCGCCGATCACTCTGGCGGCCAGCGGGTTGGTGCCGGTCGCGCGCAGTTGAAAGCCTGCCAGCGTCTTCCGTCCGAACACCCATAGTCCGAGCGCCAGTCCCAGCGCGAGCAGCGCACCGAGGTGCAGGCGTGTCCCGGGCAGGAGTGGCAGCCTTGCGGCGACCGGCAGCGGATCGCTCTGGGGATAAATGTGCCTCGACTCCTGCAGCGGCCCCACCACCATCCAGCTCACCACGGCCTCGGCGACGAAGTTGAGCAGCAGGGTGCTGATCACTTCGAGCACTCCGAATCGGAGCCGCAGTACCACCGGCACGACCGCCCAGAGAAGTCCGGCCACACAGCCGGCCGCAAGGACGACTGAGATGGCCAGCGGCCGCGGCCACGATCCGACTGCCAGGCCAACCCACGTTGCCATCATCGCGCCGGCGTAGAACTGCCCCTCCGCCCCGATGTTCAGAGCCCCCGCTCGAAAGGCCAGGCCTACCCCGAGGCCGATGAGGATGAGTGGAATTGCGCGAGGCAGCAGCGACGAGACGACAGCGTCAGCGGACCCGAAGGCTCCACGCCACATGGCGGCGAGTGCGGCGATGGCGTCATACCCGCTCAGCGCGAGGCCCAGCCCGAGGGCGGCCAGCCCGACCGCGAGCGCTCCCACAGTCGGCAGAAGGGTACCAGACCATCCGGTGCGAGTCATCGATCACCCGACCACGCCGAGCATGCGCCGACCGATCTCCAGTCGTGTCGCATCGCTGGCGAAGTCGCTCAATACCCCATTGGCCATGACGAGGATGCGATCCGACACCTCAAGCAATTCGTCCAGATCCGCCAGATGCAGTATGACGCACACACCGGCAACGGCGGCCTGGCGCAGCCGTTCGTGGATCTCCGCCGTGGCGCGCAGATCGAGTCCGCGGGTCACATTTTCCGCGACAAGCACAGCGGGGTTTCGTTCCAATGCCCCCGCGATCACCATCCGCTGCTGATTCCCACCACTGAGGGAGCGCGCCGTCGCCTCCGGCCCGGTTGCCCGCACGGCGAACTGCTCGATGAGTTCGCTGGTTCGCTGCGCTGCGCTCTTCCAGTCGAGCCACGCCCGCTGCGCCCATGGGGCTGCCGCACCCTGACTCAGTATCATGTTTTCCGTGAGCGAGAACTCTCCGATCAGCGCCTCGGAGGTCCGGTCCTCCGGAATGAAAGCCACCGGGCTCGCGACGGTGATTGTGCCCGATCCGGGCGCTACCAGTCCGGCGATCGCGCGCAGCAGCTCCCGCTCCCCGTTGCCTTCAACGGCAGCGATGCCGACGATTTCACCCGCCCGCGCCGTGAACGAGGCCTCCCGCAAGCCACTGCCGCTCGCGCCCATCCGCGGAACCACCAGGCGATCCGCCGTTACTCGGGTCTCACCCGTGGTTCTGCTCCGCGCCGCAGCCTTGGGCGGCGGAGCGCCGAGCATGTGAATCGCCAGAGCCGCAGAGGACGTGGCTGCGACAGTGCCCTCATGTACCACCGCGCCTCGGCGGAGGACAGTTACCCGGTCGGCGACGGAAATGGCTTCGGAGAGTTTGTGGGTGATGAGCACCGAAGAGACGCCCCTGGCTCTCAAGCCCTGGATGATCGACAGCAGCGCCTCGGCATCGACGGGGGAGAGCACCGAAGAGGGTTCGTCGAGCAGCAGGATGGTCGCATTCGTAGCCAGTGCCTTTACGACTTCAAGCCGCTGCTTGAGGCCGGCGGACAACTCTTGCACCCGCGCATCCGGATCGAGATCCCAGCCGATCTCTCCGGCCACCTTCCGGACCCGAGCGCTGAGCTCACCGGGCCGGAGCCGCCAGCCGGTCGCCAGCGCGACATTTTCCGCGACCGTGAACGCGGGAATGGATGTGAAATGCTGGTGCACCATCCCGATTCCCAGCCGCCGCGCGTCGAGTGGACTGCGCACGGCCCGGGTTACCCCATTCACCACGATGTCTCCCGCGTCCGGATGAAGCAGGCCGACCGCGATATTCATCAGCGTAGACTTGCCGGCGCCGTTCTCACCAAGCAGGGCGTGGATTTCTCCGGCAGCGAGGGTGAAGGAGACATCTCGGAGCGCTTCGACGCCGCCGAAGCGCTTCGAGATCCGGGACAGCTGGAGGAGTGGTTGCATCAGGAGGGCTTCGTCGTCAGCCGGTCGTCAGGACTCGAGAACCCACGCTGAGCGTTCACATCCCGGTGGGGTGATCGTGAAACTCCCATGGCAGTCCGAATCGCTCTGCCAGATGTGCGGCAAGCGCCTGGACACCGATGGTCTCCGTCGCATAGTGCCCTGCGTAGAGCACATTCAAGCCCAGTTCCATGGCGTCGAAGTAGGTATGCGCGGCGCCCTCACCGGTGACGTACGCATCGCAGCCGGCCGCCTGCGCCTGCGCGATGGCACTCCCCGCCCCTCCTGTGATGACGCCTATACGCAGGACGGTTTCAGTGCCGCCCGGGATGAGGCGAATGCTGTTCGACGGGATCTTGAGGATTGCAGCCAGCCGATTCACGAGCCCGGTGCGCGTTCCCAGTTCGGTGGGAGCTTTGCCGGCCAGCCCGATGGCGACGCCCTTGTGGGTCCCGAACGGGACCAGATCGGTCAAGCCGAGACGCCGCGCCAGGATGGCGTTGTTGCCGACTTCCGGATGCAGGTCGAGAGGGATGTGCGCGGCGTAGACGGCAGCGTCGAAAGCCAGAAGCGCGTGCAGCCGGCGGTAGCGACGACCCACGACCGGCTGATTGCCATCCCAGAACATCCCGTGATGGACCAGAAGCAGCGGCGGCCCGCCACTGCTTCCGAGTCCATCGAAGGTCGCCTGGGAAGCATCGACCGCGGCGACAATGCGGCGGACGGTACCACTGTTTTCGACCTGGAGGCCGTTGAGAGCGTTCGAGTCGTCCGGGACCTCGCGTATCCGCAGATACGTATCGAGGTACGCGACGACCTTGGCCAGCTCTGCCCCGGCTCCGCTCACGGAGTCGCGGGCGTCCTCTGTGCGGCAGCTTCGATCGAGTCTCTGGCAGCGGCCAGGCGACTCTTCAGCTCCGGTGACAGCATTCCTTCGAGGGCCGGATTGGGCACGTAGCGGATGACCCCGCTCTTGAGTCCGAAGGATTCCACCTTCGGTGTGAACGCTCCCGACTTGACCTCACGCGCGACAGCGAGGAAGGCCCGGGGCAGGTCGATCACGGCCGAGCCGATCACGCGCTCCGGCGCCAGGGCGCTCTGGTCCAGGTTGGCCCCGAAGATGAATGCACGGGGCGATTCCTTCACGGCTTGAAATGCGCCCAGAGCAGCCTGATCGGCGTTGTGATGCACCATGTCCACTCCGGCCCGGAGCAGGGCCAGCGTCGCCTCTCGGCCGGCTGCGACGTCGTCGAAGGTGTTGAGATAGGTGGAGCGCGCCGAGATTTTCGGATTGACGGACCTGGCGCCGGCGACCCAGGCATTTTCCGCCTCCTTGATTGGAGGCAATTCGATTCCGCCTACAAAGCCGATGGTATTCGTCTTCGTCAGGCCGCCCGCGACCATGCCAGCGAGGTAGCTGGCCTCATGCAGGCGAAAGATGAGCGGGGAGACGTTGCCGGAGACTCGCTCCCCGGAGGTCACGATGAAGACGGTCCTGGGATACTGGGCGGAGACTCGCTCCGCAGCCCCCTGAAATTCGAAGCCGTGCCCGAATACCAGATCATAGCCCTGCGAGGCATAGGTACGGAGCGCCTCCTCCTGGTCCGCCGGCGTGCGGGCCTCGACATTACTGACCGCTACGCCGAGAGAATCCCGGATCTGTTCCAGGCCCTTGTACGCGCCGGAGTTCCACGCGGCGTCGGC
>JBDTTN010000220.1:0-5371 GCA_039930625.1 Gemmatimonadota bacterium
AGGCCCGCTGGCCCGACCGGATCAGCGTGCACCTCGGCTTCTCCGAGCGGCTGGAACACCGGCTCATGGCCGGCGCGGACATCTACCTCATGCCGTCGCTGTACGAGCCGTGCGGCCTGGCTCAGTTGCGGGCCGAGCGGTATGGCACGATTCCGCTGGCGCGGCGGGTCGGCGGGCTCGCGGACACCATCGAGGATGGCGTCACCGGATTTCTGTTCGACGAGTATTCCTCCGAAGATCTCCTGCGCGTGTCGCGGCACGTGATGGACCGGTATCACGATACCGCGGCGTGGGAGCACCTCATGGGCAACGCGATGCGCAAGGATTTCAGCTGGGCCCGCTCGGCCGAGAAATACATGGACGTCTACCGCCGGATCCTCGCGCTCCCGGCACAATCGTGAGGCGCCCGATGGACTTCGTCCTCGCGCTGCACAGCCACCTGCCCTACGTCCTGAATCATGGCCGCTGGCCCCACGGCAGCGACTGGATCTCCGAGGCCGCGATCGACACCTACCTCCCGCTCCTCTCGGCGCTGCGCCGGCTGGAGGTGGAGGATGTTCCGACCCCGATCACGATCGGCATCACGCCGATTCTCGCCAATCAGCTGGAGAGTCCGGTCTTCGTCACCGAGCTCGAGGCGTACTTTGCGCAGCGGCTCAAGACCTGCGATGAATCGGAGACCTCGCTCAAGACCACCGGCGACAGCCACCTGCTGCCGCTGGCCCACTACTGGAAGAGCCACCTGCTCGGGCTCCGGGCGCTGTTCCGGAGTGTGGGCGGCAACCTCGCGACCGCCTTCCGCCAGCTGGAGAGCGAGGGGCGCGTGGAGCTCATCTCCAGCGGCGCGACCCACGGCTTCCTGCCGCTCCTGGCCCGCGACGAGAGCATCAGGCTCCAGTTAGGACTGGGTCGCGCGGAACACCGCCGCATCTTCGGGCGCGATCCCGACGGGCTCTGGCTCCCCGAGTGCGCCTACCGGCCCCGCGGGCCGTGGGCCCCGCTCCCCGAAGCGCCCCGGCGCCCCATGCGTCGCGGCATCGAGGAGCACGTCGCCGACGCCGGCTTCAAGTACTTCTTCGTGGACAGCCACCTCGCCTCGGCGGGCCACGCCTTCCGCCTCTATGGCGCCGAGGGCGGGTCGGTGGAGGATACCGAGGTGAGGAACTCGCCATACCGCGCCTACCGCGTGGCCAGCGCCCGCGGAGCCACCCCGGTCTCCGCCTTCGTGCGCGATCCGCTGGCCTCACGTCAGGTGTGGAGCCGGCAGGAGGGATATCCCGGGGACGAGTGGTACCTCGAGTTCCACAAGATCCGCTGGCCCGGCGGGCTCAAGTACTGGCGGGTGAGCGCGCCGGGCTCCGACCTCGGCGCCAAACAGCCCTACGACCCCAGCCGGGCCGTTGAACGGGCCGGCGGCCACGCCCGGCACTTTGTCAGCCTGCTCAATCGAATCGCCGCGGAACGCGCTGCCCCCGCCGGCTCGGGCCGACGGCCGGCGGAAGACGTGATCGCCGCCCCGTTCGATACCGAGCTCTTCGGGCACTGGTGGCATGAGGGAGTGGATTTCCTGGAGCAGGTATATCGGTCTCTCAAGGGCGATGCGGCAGTGCATGCGTGCACCGCGCGGGACCATCTGGCCCACACACCGGCCGGCCGGGGCATTCACCTGACGGCCGGGTCGTGGGGAGCCAACGGCGATTTCAGTATGTGGTTGAACGACGAGACGGCGTGGACCTGGCCCCGACTCTGGGCCATCGAGGCAAGCTTCTGGGACCAGGCGGGGGATGCCCTCGAGTCGCCCGCGCTGCAGCCGGTGCTGGCGCAGGCGGCGCGCGAGATGCTGCTCGCGATGGGATCGGACTGGCAATTCATCATCTCGACCGGCGCGGTCACCGACTACGCCGTGAAGCGTTTCACCGAACATTGTACCGAGGCGGAGTTCCTGCTCTCCGCGCTCGCACCGGGTGCGCCGAACCTCGCCGCCGCGCAGACCCGCGCCGAGGAGCTGTGGCTGCAGGACCATGTCTTCCCCAACGTCCTGGACGCCGTGCGAGCCGCGTTGTCAGGCAGTCGCAGCCTGGCCGTCTGACGGGCAAACCAGGGCGACACATGACCGGGTTCTCCGAGACAACCTCCACCGCCGGCGGGCCCCCCCGGCTGCGCCTCGCCCAGGCCCGGGCGACGGCCGCGGACAGATTCCGGATGTACCGCGGGACGGCGCTTCCGCTGGTGGCGATTCGCTGCACCCCGCGCAGCCTGCTCGGCTCGACCGGGGAGTAGCGCCCATCACCCGCCCCATGCCCGTCCCGCGATCGTTCGTCATCCACGGTCACTTCTATCAGCCGCCCCGCGAGGATCCCTGGCTCGACGAGGTGGAGGCGGAGCCGTCCGCCGCACCGGCCCACGACTGGAATGAGCGGATCGAGCAGGAGTGCTATCGGGCGGTTGCCGCGGCGCGGCTCCCGGGGCATGGGGGCCGCATCGCGCGGATCGTGAACCTGTACGAATGGGTGAGCTTTAACTTTGGGCCCACCCTGCTCGAGTGGCTCGAGCGCGGGGCGCCGGACACCTATCGGGCGGTGCTCGATGCCGATCGCGCGAGCATCGAGCGCCTCGGTCACGGCAACGCGATCGCGATGCCGTATCATCACTCCATCCTGCCGCTCTCCTCCCGGCGCGAAAAGGTGACCGAGGTCCGCTGGGGCATCGACGACTTCCGCCGCCGCTTCGGCCGTGAGCCGGCGGGGATGTGGCTCCCCGAGACGGCGGTGGATGAGGAGACGCTCGACGTGCTGGCGCTGGCGGGGATCCAGTTCACCATCCTCGCGCCGCATCAGGTCGACCCGGTCCCTGCGCGCGGCCTGCCCGGAGTGATTCGCACCCTGTCGGGGCGCTCGATCGCCGTCTTTGTCTACGATGGACCGATCAGCCACGATGTGGCGTTCGGGCCGCTGGTGCGGGACGCGGTGAGCTGGTCGGCACGATTGCTCGCCGCGCCGGAGAAGGGGGCGGGCCCGGCGCTGGTGTCGGTCGCGACCGATGGGGAGACCTACGGGCATCACCATCAGTTCGGCGAGATGGCGCTGGCGATGACACTGGAACGGGTGCGGGAAGCGCCGGGCGCCGTCATCGAGAACTTCGCCTCCTTCCTGGCGAAGCATGGCGCGGAGGAGGCGGTGCGGCTGATCGCGCCGAGCGCGTGGAGCTGCAGCCACGGGGTGGAGCGGTGGCGCAGCGACTGCGGCTGCCGCATGTCCCAGGACCCGCCCACCAACCAGCGCTGGAGGACGCCGCTTCGTCAGGCGGTGGGGTGGCTCACCGAGACCTGTCACACGCTGTTCGACCGCGATGCCCCTGCCCTGCTCCGCGACCCGGCCGCAGCGCTGGCCGGCTATGGCGCGGTCATCGGCGCCGATGCGGAGGCGGTGCGGAGCTACATCCATGCCGCGGCGAAGGAGGGGCTCCCGGCCGAAGCGCGCATCCGCGCAGGAGAGCTGCTGGAGATGGAACGGGGCGCGCTGCGCACGCTGACCTCCTGCGCCTGGTTCTTCGACGACATCGGCGGCCTCGAACCGCTGCAGGTGCTCCGCTACGCCGCCTGGGTGATCGAGCTGGGAGGGAGCGAAGCCCACATGCTGGAGGAGGGCTTCACCCGGCGGCTCGCCGACGCCGAGAGTAACACCCGCGCCCTCGGCACCGGCCGGGACATTTACCTGCTGCGGGCTCGGCCGTTTCAGCCGCCGCCGGCACGCATCGCCGCCGGGCTCGCCGCCGCGCGTCGGGTGGCGCCGGAGGCCGCGAGCAGCGCCACCTGGGTGCTGGCGGGAGAGGACGAGGCACTCCGCCTGACAAACCTCCGCACCGGGCGGTATTACGGCCTCTCGATTTCGCTGGAGTGCGCGGGACTGGCGCTGCTGGCCAATGTGCGGTCGCCGGTGCTCGACTCCCCGGTCGCGCTCGCCCTCGCCGATCTCCCCGAGCGGCAGCGGGACGCAATCACGGAGGTCCTCCGGGGCGAGTCGCTCGCGCGGCTGCTCTCGCCGCCGGAGCGCGGCGCCCTCGAGCGGGGCGATGCCCTCAGACCCGTGGTGCGGAGAGCGCTGCAACGCCACGTCGCCGAGCTCGCAACCGATCAGAGCGCCGGGGCGCGCCAGGAGGTGACCGAGCTGCTCCTCATGCTGGAGCAGCTCGGTCAGGCGGTTCCCTTCGAAGTGCAGACGCTGTTCTACCGGATCTGGCGGGCAGGCGATACCAACGACACGGGGATGGCGGAGCTGGCCAGTCGGATGGGATTTGTCTCGGAGCATTCCGGCCCGGCGTGAGACCGGGTCCGGTCAGCCGCCGCGGTGCTTCCGGGCGGCGGCGATGAAGGCGTGGAAGAGATGCCGGGTGTGGGGATCGGTCATCTCGAACATTTCGGGGTGCCACTGCACCCCCACCATGAAGTGGTCGGCATCCCGCTCGATCGCTTCCACCAATCCGTCAGGCGCCACCGCCGCCGGCACCAGTTCCCGGGCCAGCTCCTTGATGCCCTGATGGTGCATGCTGTTCACCAGCATCCTCGGCTTCTCGATCAACGACAGGAGGCGGCTCCCCCTGGTGAGGGAGACTTCGTGGGCGAGATGGTCGCGCTCGAAGCCGGCGGTCGGGAAGTAGTCATGCTTGATGGCGTCCGGCACCTGCGCGGCCAGATCCTGATACAGCGTCCCACCCAGGGCCACATTCATCACCTGGATGCCTCGACAGAGGCCGAGAATCGGCTTGCGGTCCTCGATGGCCCAGCGGGTGAGCTGCAGCTCTACCCTGTCCCGGGCCGGATCCAGGGCGCCGAGCTTGGGATGGCGCGCCTCACCGAAGGTGGCGGGATCCATGTCGACGCCGCCCGGAATGAGGATCCCGTCCAGCCGAGTGTAGATCTCGCGCAACGTATCTTCGTCGTCGTCCAGCAACGGAATCATCCACGGTACCCCGCCCACGATGGTGGCCGCGAGGAAATAGCGCTGATTCATCACCCAGGATTCCGGGAGAGCGGCCGGAATCCCGTCGATGGCGTGGAGCGTCTGGGTGGTAATTCCGATTACGGGTCGAGTTGACATCAGTTCCGGGTTCCGGGTTCCGAGTGCCTGGTGCCTAGCGCTTGGTGACTTATTCAGGGTACGGGACGCGTCGAACCCGAATTGCAATACTCATGCTACAAATGTAGCCAGTAGCCGCCGAGCCCACCTAGTGTCTAAGCCCAATGGGGGCAACAAGGTTCCTTCACAAAGGATCTCATCCACAGGCTCGGATTGGAACCAGGAACTCGGAACTTGAGATTCCTTGCCGGACCTTCCCTACAGCACCCCCTCCTCGGTCTCCCGGATCAGCTGGT
>JBDTTN010000221.1:0-5351 GCA_039930625.1 Gemmatimonadota bacterium
CTCGCCGCCGAGCGTACCGTATGGGCATGGCCGCGCCGCTCTATTATACCGCCGACATGGTCCGCGCCCTCCCGGACGACGGCAACAGCTACGAAGTCGTCCACGGGGAGCTGCTGGTGAGCCCCTCGCCTCGACCCTGGCACGAGGAGGTCGGGATCCGGCTCCTGGTCGCCGTCCGCCTATGGCTGGAGCGCCACCCGGTCGGCCACGCCTTCAGCTCCCGGTCGGACCTCTCCTGGGGACTTCGGGATGTGCTCGTGTCCCCCGATCTCTTCGTGGTCCCCCTCGAGGAAGCCCGGCGACTGGACTGGCTGGTGCTCCGCAATGTGCTGCTGGTGGCAGAGGTGCTGTCGCCATCATCCGTCCGCGCGGACCGGTTCACCAAACGGCGGCTCTATCAGGAGCGCGGCGTGCCGCTGTACTGGGTGATCGACCCCGACGCGCACGCGGTCGAGGTCTGGCGGCCGACCGACGATTTGCCGCTCACCGAGCGCGAGGCGCTGACATGGCACCCGGCCGGCTTGGACGAGCCGTTCACCCTGCCGCTCGCGGAGTTGTTCCGACCGCTGTGAATCGCGGCCGTGCTACCTAGGCATCACCCCGTAGGTCGCCGCCAGGAACTCCCACCACGCATCAAAGCGCGGGTCGCTCCCCAGCGCGCCGCGCGTCTCGGTGGCGAGGCGCACGGGGCTCCTTCCCGGCACACTCGCCAGCGCCCCCGCCTAAAACTCCGCCCCCACCGCCAGATTCACGTGCCCCAGCTTCGCTGTCCCCGCCCCGTAGGTTGTCTCGATCTGCCGGTACTCGATGCCTAGCACCAGCGGTGCAGGGCGCCAGTGGATGTGACCACCGATCGTACGGTTCTTGAGCCGCTGGGTGGTGATGTCGAGGTCGGCGTCCTTCGGATCGTCGATACCGAAGCTCGCGCCCAGTTCGACCGCCGCTGTCGGCCGGAAGAGAAGCTGTCCCCACCCGCCATGCGTCCTGACAATACGGCCATTCAGTCCGAAGTTCTGCCCGATGGCGCCACCGCCCAGCCCCGCGATGCCCCGGCCGGTGAAGGCCTCGCCGCGGAACTCCAGCTGCTTGCCGAGCGGGATCTGCACCGTGACCGCCGCCGCCCTCGAGTCGAGCAGCGAATCCCCCGCCGTCGCGAGCCAGCCGATGTGCGCCCCCACACCGATCTCACCGGGATGCGCCCCCGATCCCCAGCGGAGCCGGAGCCGGCTCTGCAGGTACGGACGCCGGCTCTGTTCCGCCACATCCGGCTGGGTGACGAACGCCCCCTGCGCCGTGTAGCCCGTCGGCGCCAGCACCGCGCCCTCGAGCTCCAGTCGCGCCTTCTTTCCCGGGACGATCTCGCCGGTCGCCCTGATCTGCGGGATCCAGAGCCAGAGATTGCCGGAGCTGGAGAGCGACGACAGCCCCACGCTGCCGAGCGATGACGGATTCAGCTCGGCGATCGGCGGCGCCTCCTGGCCCATCAAGAGCCGGAAGCGTCCCCAGTTCATCTCCGCCCACGCCCGCCGGATGCGGAGCAGCGGAAAGGTGCGGCCGCCATTCGATGGCTGCTGCCCGCCCCAGAAGTCCACGTCCAGCTCCGAGGTGAAGTCGCCGCCCAGCACGCCGCCCGCAAAGGCGCGCGCCTGCACCCGGGTCTGCCGCATGGTGCCGCCGAGGCCCGCGGTGGGGAAGCTGTCACCGGCGCTCTTGAGCACCGCGATCTGGGGCAGGTCGGTGTTGTTGCTCTTGGCCGAGGTGTAGAAGCCGTTGAGCAGCACCGTGGCGGAGAAGCTCACCTCGGGGGCGGGCTTGTCCTGGGCCGCGAGGGTGACGGGGAGCAGCAGGAAGAGCCCGGAGGTCAGGAGAGGGATTCGCATCGGTGTCTCGTCAGAGGGTACGAGGACGGTTGACGCCCCGAGGGCGCGGGGGCTAAGCTAGACCCAATGCGTAACATACGCCCGCCCGCGGGATTTGGGCTCCGGTCCGGTCTGCTGCTCCTGGTACTCCTCCCGGCCGCCCTCGCCGGACAGGGCGGAGTCTCGCTGAGCGGCAAGGTCACGCTCGTCGATCGCGGCGACCGCAGCACCGGCGACGTCGGCCAGGCGGTGGTCTGGCTGACGGGGAGCGAAGCCCCGGCCGGCACGCCGACCAGCACCGAGATGGCGACGGAGGAGAAGCAGTTCGTCCCCCACCTCCGCATCGTGACCCCGGGCTCCTCGATCGCCTATCCCAATCACGACCCCTTCAATCACAACGTCTTCTCGCTCTCCGCCGAGCGGGTGTTCGACCTCGGATTGTACGGCCGGGGCCAGGCGAAGTCGGTGGTGTTCGACCGGGAAGGGGTGATCCGGGTCTACTGCAACGTGCACGCGCAGATGCGCGGGCTGGTCCTGGTGCTCGGCAGCAGTCTCTTCACCCAGCCCGATGCCGACGGCAGCTACCGGATCGACGAGGTGCCGCCCGGCGACTACGTGCTCCACGCCTGGCACGAACGGGCGCCCGAGGTGACCCAGACCGTGCGCATCGGGGGCGGGGCACAGGCACCGGTGACGCTCACCCTCGATGCCCGCGGCTTCCGGCTGGTGCAGCACAAGGATAAGGAAGGGAAGTCCTACTCCGACCGGAACCGGCGCTATTAAGACCCACCTGCTGCGCGGCCTCGGCCTCAAGCTGTTCCTCGCGATGGTGCTGGTCGTCGTCCTCTCCCTGGGCGGCGCCCTGCTCCTGATCCGGATGCGCGCGGGCCAGGCGGCCGACGCGGCGATCGATCGCGGCCTCGTCGCCACCCAGTCCGCGATCGAGGATGCGCTCGCCGGCCGGAGCCGTACCCTCCAGCGCTCGGCGCAGGTGCTCGCCGCGGTGCCGTCCTATATCTCACGGGTCGAGGAGGCGCTCCGCACCCACAACCGCGGCGACCTGCTCGATCAGGCGAATGAATTCAGGAGCCAGAGCGACGCAGCGTGGGCGCTGATTACCGACCAGGACGGCGTGCTGCAGGCCAGCACCCGCTCCCAGGAGAGTCACGGCGATACCCTCGGCGGTGCGCTGATCGAGAGCGCCTTATCGAAGGAGTCGGCGGAGGGAACCTGGGTCGAGACGACCGGCGCAGGCGACTCGCTCTTCCAGGCGGTCGCGGTGCCACTCGCCGCACCGGGGGCGCCCGTGTCAGGCGCGCTGATTCTCGGGGTGGCGATCGACGGCACCCTCGCCGACCGGCTCAAGCGGCAGACGGCCTCCGAGGTGGTGTTCGTCGTGTTCGACACGCTGGGCGCTCCCAAGGTGGCGACCTCCACGATGACCGGTGCCCCGATCGACTCGGTGCTCCGCACCCGCTACCCCGCCAGGAGCGCCGAGATTGATTCGGTGCCGGCGCGGCTCAAGGTGGAGATGGCGGGAGAGACCTGGCTCGCGGCGGCGGGTCCGCTCACCACCGCGTCCGGCCACATCGTGGGTGAATACGCGGGGCTCCGGCAGCGGGAACTCGAGCTCGCACCGTTCGCGGCGCTGCAGCGGTCGGTGCTCTACGCCTTTCTCGGCGCCCTCGCCCTCGCGCTGCTCATCTCACTCGCGCTCTCCCGGCAGATCACCGATCCGCTGCGCCGGCTGGTGGGGATGACCCGCGACGTGGCCGATGGCCGCTACTCGGGCCAGATCGAGATCACCTCCCACGACGAGATCGGTGAGCTGGCGACCGCGTTCCAGGGGATGCTGGTGGAGCTCAGGGAGAAGCAGCGACTGGTGGAGTTCCTCGGCACCTCGGCCACGGCGGTGCGCACCCAGATGGTGCCGACGAGTAGCACTGCGCCGGCGAGCCGGATCGCGATCGGCGGCCTGCTCGCCGGCCGCTACGAGATACGCCAGCAGCTCGGCGAGGGCGGCATGGGTGTCGTCTACCGGGCCTTCGACCGGGAGCTCAAGGAGCCGGTGGCGATCAAGACGCTGCGCCCGGAGCTGGTGGGAGACCCGATGCTGCTCGAGCGGTTCAAGCAGGAAATTCGCCTCGCTCGGCAGATCTCCCACCCCAACGTGGTGCGCACCCACGACATCGGTGTCACCGACGGGCAGTACTACATCACGATGGAATACGTCGAGGGAACGACGCTCGACGAGCTCATCAAACGGAAGGGCACGCTCCCCATCGGGGTGACGGTCACGGTGGGCCGCCAGCTCTGCCGGGCGCTCGAGGTGGCGCACGCGCAGGGGGTGGTGCACCGCGACATCAAGCCGCAGAACCTGGTGGTGGATGCGCAGGGCTTCCTCAAGGTGATGGACTTCGGCGTGGCGCGGCTGGTCGAGGGGCGCCAGGCGGCGCGGGCGCCCGGTCTCACGGAAGCGGGTGCGATCATCGGCACTCCGGAGTACATGGCGCCGGAACAGCTCATGGGACAGCCGGTGGATGGCCGGGCCGATCTCTACGCGGCGGGGATCGTGCTCTTCGAGTGCGCGACCGGCCGGCGGATGATCACCGGCAACTCTCTCGGCACCATCCTGATGAAGCAGGTGCAGGACCCGCCGCCCGATCCGCGGAGCATCATCCCCGAGCTGCCGGCCGACTTCTCGGCGCTGATACTCAAGGCGCTGGCGAAGGACCCGGCGGCACGGTGGCAGACGGCGGCGGAGTTCCACCAGGCGCTGGACCGGATCAAGGTCTGAGGATCGGAGAAACAACAGGGCGGGCGTCCACCGGACGCCCGCCCTTTGTCATGCCCCTGCGTGATGCCTTACTGAATGGGGTGCGGCTCACCAGAGATGAAGTCGTCCATCGCGACGAGATCGAGGCTGCCGTCGATGCTGATGTCCTCGTTGGCGCCGGTGATGGCCGCCTGCCCGGCGATGATGCGGACCCGGGCCACGATGGCGGAGCTGAAGGTGGCCCCGACGAAGGAGAAGCCTGCCGCATCGGAACGCGCCGGTGCGTACACCTGCTTGAGCAACCGACCCCGGCTGTCGTAGTAGGCGAGCGAGGTGCCGCGCTCGATATCCACGTCGGAGAAGACCACGCCGAAACCGGTGACGCGTGCGGGAGTGGTGCTGCCGGCCACCACGAAGTGCACGCTCATCGCCCGGTTGCCGGCCGGAATGAAGATCTTGGTCGGGCTGAAGGCTGCGAACTGCGTGGCGTAGTTCGGATTGAGGTCGGCCAGCGCGTTGTCGCTCACCCGGAAGCCGATGCCCTCCGTCGAATAGATCTGCCCGCGGGGCACGACCCGGTTGAAGAAGTCGGCGGGGAAGGTGTCGTTGTTGAGCAGCGCGCCCGTGACACCGTCCCAGTTGACTTCACGCCGACCGGTCGGCTGCTCGCCGGCGGTGCGGTTGACGGGATCGCCGAGGCTGGCGCGGAAGTCGGC
>JBDTTN010000222.1:0-5350 GCA_039930625.1 Gemmatimonadota bacterium
AGGTGAAGACCGGCGTGAGAGCGGCCGCGCTGCGGGACCGCGCCCTCGCCTTCGTACACGAGAAGTGCACCGAGGGGCGCCAGGCCTACGTCGTGTTGCCGGTGATCGAGGAGTCGGAGCGCGCCGATCTTCGCGCCGCGACCATCGAGGCGGAGCGGCTGCACGCCAGGTGGCCCGATCTCTCCGTGGGACTGGTGCATGGCAAGCTCAAGCCGGCCGAACGGGATGAGACCATGCGGCGGTTTCGTGCCGGGGAAATTCAGGTGCTGGTGGCGACGACGGTGATCGAGGTGGGGATCGACGTCCCCAATGCGACGGTGATGCTCATCGAGCATCCTGAGCGCTTCGGCCTCGCGCAGCTCCATCAGTTGCGCGGCCGGATCGGACGGGGCGCGGAGGAGAGTTTCTGCATTCTGGTGGCCGAGGAATCAGCTCCGCCGCGGCTCAAGGCCTTTGCGGCGACCAACGACGGCTTCAAGATCGCGGAGCTGGATCTGCTGGAGCGAAAGATGGGAGATCTGATCGGTGAGCGTCAGGCGGGGGACTTCGAGCTCCGGCTGGCTCGGCTCCCCGAGGACACCGAGCTGCTGGCGCAGGCCCGCGGTGTGGCGCAGGAGATTCTCGATCAGGATCCGCTGCTGCTCCGTCCGCGCCACCTGCCGCTCAAGCAGCGCGCGTTAGGGCGCTATCCGAGGGCGGTGGAGCTGTTCCGGACGGGGTGAGTGGAATGTGCAGTGGTTAGTGCCTGGTGCTTAGTACATGGGCTTGGTGCATAGTGCTTGGTGCCCTTCCTCGGCACTAAGCGCTACGCACCAGGCACTAGTCTAGAAAGCCACTCTCACACCGAACTGGGTAACCGCCCCGACGACTGTAACGGTCGGTTCGAAAGGAATGTTCTTCGGCGGCTGCTTGGGCCGGGTGAGTTCCCAGACGAAGAGCCCCGCCGTGGCAAGCAGCGCCCCTTCGCCGCCCAACAGCCAGCCCCGCGCATGGCGGTCGCTACGGACCGAGGCCTGGTAGTATCCCTCCGCCACAGGATCGATATACCTGCCTCCCGGCCCCTGATTGCAGCGGGTGGGATCCGTCAGGCAGTAGCTGCTCAGCAGGTTGAAAGCGCGATCGGCGTCGTGATGCGCGGCCGAGGCTTTCAGACCCATCCCAACGGCGAGGGCGAGCGTCGCCCATTTGCCGTACTTGACCACCATCGGGGTCTGTCGCTTCCACGAGGTATCGGGCTGCTGAGCCGCGAGCGGCGTGGCGGCCAGCGTCAGGCAGAGCAGGGAGAGTCGCAAAGGCGCGCTCATTGGCGGATCCGCTGCAGGTCGCCCCGCCCGCCGAGCACGAGCATGCTCGAGTCAGGGAGGAGCATCGGGGCGAGTTCCACCGGGCGCCCGAGGACCGTAGACCAGGCGTCCATTCCGCTGCCGCGATCGAAGGCGCGCAGGGTCCCGTCTGCCGCGCCGACGAGGAGCCAGGGGCCGTAGACTGCGGGAGCCCCGGTCGCCGCCCAACCCGAGACACGGAGCTGGGTGACTTCAGGGGACGCCCCCGGCAACAGCCGATTGAGCGAACCGCTCTGGGTCACGGCGTAGATGGTGTCGCCGGAGGAGGCGGGTGAGTTGAGGAGCGGTCCGTCGAGCTTCACTCGCCACCGTTCGGTGAGGCTGTCGGGATCGATTCCTATCACCAGCGAATCGCCGGTGGCAGCGACCAGCTCGTCTCCTACCCGGATCCACGGCGAGACGACGGTGCCCGAGGCTCGGCGGCGCCGGGCGACGGTTCCATCGCTGAGCCGGATGAGATACAGGCTGTCGAACGAGGACGCCATGAAACTGCCACCGCCCACATCGATGGCGCCGGTGCGACCAGGGGTCGATCGGCGCCGCCACAGGACCCGGCCATTCGAGGGATCCAGCGCGAGGATCTGCCCCTGACGGGTGATCACGATCAGCTTTCCCCCGATCAGCGCCAGCGGCGCCTGGGTGTAGCCGGAACCCGTCGACCAGATCTCGTTGCCGCTGATCGTGCTGAAGGCATGCACCTTCCCCTCCGGTCGGTCGGTCGCGGCGTAGACGACGTTACCCTCGACCAGCACCCCGCCCACGAGCGGTCCGGCGACCCGGTGAGCCCAGCGAGTCTTCCCGCTCCGCAAATCCACCGCCACCACTCGCCGATCGGAGCCGCCGAGATAGGCGTTCAGCGTGTCCGTGGCGATCGGGGCGCTCGGGCCGCGTACCGGGCGACTCGCCCAGATCCGGGTGAGGGGAGTGCCGGCAATTGGCGCGGCGGCCTTCACCTCGCCCGGGTCGAACTCCGGGTCAGGCCTGAAGCCGGCACATGCCGCGTTGACGGTCAATAGCGCCGCAGCTAGACTCCACGCCCCACGGTGAGCCAGCCGTCCCCCCCGCAATCGCCGATCATGACGAACGCCCGTATCGCCGAGTTGTCGAGCCACGAAGGTCGCTCCGTCTCCGTCCAGGGATGGGTCACGCACACCCGTTCCAGCGGGAAGATCGCGTTCATCGTGCTGCGCGACGGCACCGGGTATCTGCAGGGGGTTCTCTCCAGAAAGGAAGTCGCCGAGGCGATCTGGGAGCGCTTCGCCACGCTGACGCTTGAGACGGCGGTCGTCGTCACCGGCATCGTGCGGGCGGAGCCGCGCGCGCCGGGGGGCTTCGAGATGCACCTGAGCGAGGTCCAGGTCGTCGGGGCCAGCCCGGAATTTCCGATTCAGCCGAAGGAGCACAGTACCCAGTTTCTGTTCGAGCATCGGCACCTGTGGCTCAGGAGCCGCCGGCAGGTGGCGATCGCGAAGGTGCGACACGAGGTGGTGCAGGCCATCCGTGACTTCTTCTTCGAGCGCGACTTCACGCTCGTGGATACTCCGATCCTCACTGGCTCCATCGGCGAGCAGGCGGGCGAACTCTTCAGCACCGACTACTTCGACCTCGGCAAGGCCTATCTCGCCCAGACCGGCCAGCTCTACGTCGAGGCCGCCGCCGCCGCGCTCGGCAAGGTGTACTGCTTCGGACCGACCTTCCGGGCCGAGAAATCGAAGACCCGTCGCCACCTCACTGAGTTCTGGATGGTCGAGCCCGAGGTCGCCTTCAACGACTCCGCGGCCAACATGCGGCTGCAGGAGGAGTTCGTCAGCTATATCGTGGGCCGAGCCATGGAACGCCGCAAGGAAGAGCTCAAGGAGCTGGAGCGCGACACCGCCGCCTTGGAGAGGGTGCAGGCGCCCTTCGCGCGTATCTCATACAGCGACGCGGTGGTGAAGCTCAACGCCCTCGGCTCCGACATGGAGTGGGGTCAGGACCTCGGCGGCGACGACGAGACCCTGCTCGCCCAGCAATACGATCGGCCGGTGTTCGTCTTCAACTACCCCAAGGGTGTGAAGGCGTTCTACATGAAGGAGAACCCGGACGACCCCCGCACCGTGCTCAACAACGACTGTCTCGCCCCCGAAGGCTATGGCGAGATCATCGGCGGATCTCAGCGCGAGGACGACTACGAGCGCCTGCTTGCCCGCATTCTCGAGCAGAATCTCGATCCGGAGGCCTATCGCTGGTATCTCGATCTACGGAAGTACGGAACCTTCGTGCATTCCGGCTTCGGACTCGGTGTGGAACGTACCGTCGCCTGGATCTGTGGCCTGCCGCACATCAGGGAGACGATTGCCTTCCCTCGGCAGATACATCGGCTGTATCCCTAGGCCTGGGGTGCCGTACGCTCGCGTGGCCGTGCGCGCCAACGGTGGGCTCACCCCTCACTCACCTTCACCTCGCTCCATAGCCCATCCAATACCTCCAGCCCCGCCGTCGCCATCTCGATCCCCCGGCTCTCCGCCATCCGCTCCACCTCCCTGAATCGGCGCTGAAACTTGCGATTGGCCCGGTCGAGCGCCGTTGCGGGCTGGACCCGTGCCTTGCGCGCCAGATTCACGACCGCGAAGAGCAGGTCTCCAATCTCGTCCACCAGCTCGTCGGCGGGGTGAGGATCGACCGGCTCGCCTGACAGTTCGGCCGTGGCGCCGTGCATCGGCTCGGTGATGATAGCCGTCTCGACCTCCGCCAGTTCCTCGCGGACCTTGGCCGCGGGCCCCGCCGTATCAGGCCAGTCAAAGCCAACGGTCGCAGCGCGCTCCTGCAGCCGGTACGCCATGATCAGGCTGGGGAGGGCCGGAGGGAGCCCATCGAGTACCCCCTGACCCTTCTCCTTGCGTTTGAGCTTCGACCACCGCTCCGCGGGGCCGAGGTCGAAGAGGTGGGGATGCCGTCGGCGCATCTTGGCCTCGAGGTCCCCCGCCACCTGCTCGGGGTCGAACTCGCCGCGCTCTTCCCCCAGCACCAGTTGCCAGGCCAGGTGGAGCATCAGATCGGCGACCTCCTCCCGGATTTCGGCGGCGTTGCCTTCCGCGATCGCGTGATCGAGCTCGAAGACCTCTTCGATCAGGTAGGGACGGATCGTTTCACGGGTCTGGATCCGGTCCCAGGGGCACCGCCGGCGGAGGTCACGGACCATCGCCACCGCGCGTCCAAGCGCTGATTTATCTTGCATTTATCCTCCTCGGCTCCTATCATACCCGCCGCTTGAGCATGACGTCAATTCCAGCCGAAACCGCCCGCGCATGGGCCGATGTGGATCTCGGCGCCGTGGTCGCCAACGCCCGCACGGTGGCGGCTGCTTCCGGCACCCGGCTCCTGCCGATGGTCAAGGCGAATGCCTACGGTGTCGGGGTGGTGCCGGTGGTTCAGGCACTCGAGGCTCTCGATCCGTGGGGGTTCGGAGTCGCCACGCTCGAGGAAGGCGCCCAGCTTCGCGCGGCGGCTGTCACCCGACCCCTCGTCGTATTCACGCCGCTCCACCCGTCGCAGATTCCCCACTATCGCAAGCATGACCTCCGCCCCGCCATTGGCGACAGCGACGCACTGCGGGCATGGCTCGCGGCGGGCGATAGCGCCTTTCATCTCGAACTGGACACCGGGATGGCCCGGGCCGGGTTCCGCTTCGATGGAGGTGGAGGCTGGCAGGGACTGCTTGAGGGATCGCGCGGGTGGGAAGGGGTGTTCACCCACGTTCACTCGGCGGAGAACGACCTCGCCTCGGTCGATCGCCAATGGCTCCGCTTCCAGGAGATGCTTCGGAACCTCCCCCACCGGCCTGCGCTGGTCCATGCCGCGAATAGTGCTGCGGCGCTGCGCGGTTCGGCCTACGCCGCGGACCTGGTCCGGCCCGGGATCTTTCTGTACGGTGGCGACGTCCCCGGCAAGGTGGCCCGTCCGGTGGTGCGGTTGCGGAGCAGGGTGGTGGCGATCCGCACAGTGCGATCGGGGGAGTCGGTCAGTTA
>JBDTTN010000223.1:0-5313 GCA_039930625.1 Gemmatimonadota bacterium
TCCCTCCTCACGCCAGGTACTCTCGAGCGCGCTGACGCAGGTTACGACGCCTGGCCTCCTGATCGTCACCGCCGCACGGCCGGTGCGCGGCGCGGATGCGGGGCACGAGCACACCGAACGATTGATTCTCCCGCCGCTCTCCGCCGAGCAGATCGGCGCGCTCGCCGCCAGCATCGGACGGCTGCCGCTGGAGCCATGGTGTCAGACGCTGAGCCTTGCGCTGGCGCGCTCCACGGGCGGCTCGCCGCTGCTGGTGCTGGAGACGCTCCAGCTGGCCATCGACCGCGGCTGGCTTCGGCTGGAGAACGACACCTGGCGCTGCGACGCACCGGAGGCCCTTGCCCGTGGCCTCGAGGCTGGCAGCGCGCTCCGGCACCGGATCGGCCAGCTGGACGCCGAGAGCCGCCGAGTGCTGCTGCTTCTCGCAGTCGCGGGCACACCGCTGGCGAGCGATGCGCTCCTGAGCGCCTCGGGGCGCTCGGAGGCCGCGCTGGAAGCCACCCTCGGCGTACTGGAGCAAGGCGGATTCGCGCAGCGATCCGGCACCGAGTGGCAGCCCGCGCACGACGAAATTGCGGCGGACGTGATCGCACTCGCCGGCTCCGAGGCCCTGAACGACGTCCATGGCGCCATCGGCCGCGCCCTCGCGGCGAGCCACACCGCATCACGGGAGCAGGTGATTCGCGCCGGCAGGCATTTGCGGGTCGCGCGCGCCACGGCCGAGTTGGTCGGCCTCTTCAGCCGCCACCTGGCTGCGGTTCGCCGCGTGGGCGATGCGCGTCGGGTGGGAGAGGTGGCCTACGAGTTTCTTGGAGAAGGCGCTGAGGTGGGTGAGGTTGTCAGGCTCGTGCGAGGCATCCCTCCGTGGACGCGTCTGCGCTACAGCAGCGCTCGCGTCGCCGCGGTCGGCAGTCTGCTCATCCTCGGCGTGATGGCCGCCCTGAGCATCGCACTGCAGCGCGCCACGCCAGACCTGTCGCTGGTGGTGTTCCTGCGCGACTCCCTCGACCATGCGCGCGCGGTCACGATTGGGATCTCCGAGGAAAACTGGGAGCCTGGCAAGCCGCTCGAATTGCGGGGCGCGGCGCGCGCCTCAGTCCCCGAGGATCTAGTTACATTGCCGGCGAGCGCGATCAACCAGCGCTTGCCCAATCCAGTCAACGATACCTGGGCGTGGTCGCGACACCTCCCGGACAGTGGACTCATCGACATCTATTTCGGTGGACCGCGCACCCGGTCTCGACGGCTCACTCTGACCCCGCGTGATGACAACGCGGAGTCGTGGTCGCCTGACGGCCAGCGCCTGCTGTTTACTACTGCGCGCTGGAGCCCACCGGAGCAGGATGACTACGACATCGCCGTGCTGGACACAGCGACGGGGGCCGTCCGGCGCCTGACCTTCACCCGGGACGCCGACTTCACCCCGATCTGGTCTCCCGATGGAGAGCGGATTGCGTTCCTCAGACGTTACATGGTCGCGCCTCGCCAGAATGAGATCTGCCTCATTTCCCCCGACTCTGTGCCCGTCCCTGACTGCCAGGGCCCAGCTGCGGCGGACGTCGACGATCTACTGAGCTGGTGGGGAGCCGACGCGGCGCTGGTCCGGCTCGACTCCGCCGGAACAGAGATGACCGCCGTTCTCCATTTCGAGACCGGGACGTGGGAGCGGGTTCCGATCAAGGCGTGGACTGGACACACCAGCGTATCTCCCGACAGCCGATGGATCGCGTTCCGCGGCGAGATTCGGGGCGATCCCAGTCTCCGGTGGTGGGTCGCTCCCGCGAGCCGTCCCCTCGATGCCCGACCGCTCGGCTTGGCGGACAGCAACTCTCGGATCATCTACTTGACTTGGAGGGACCGTCGGCAACCGGCCTTCCTGCAGACACTCAAGATCGAGAACACCCGCGATACTCTGGCCCTCGGCCTGCAGCATCGGTTCGGAGCCGTCGGATATTCGGTAAGCGGCCGCCCGGTGCCGCTTACCGCGCCGCTCAACTGGTCGGTGGACGACCCCAGCATTCTCACCCTGACACCGCGTGGCGTCGCCACGACACGCCGGGCCGGACGCACGATCGTGCGTGCCACCCTTCCGGGGTGGCGCTCCGACTCTCTGGCTGTGGTCGTGCTCGGTGAGTCCCCGCGCCGAGTGCTGGCGGAGAAATGGGACGAGTCCTGGCTGGACCGATGGCGCTTGATCGGCACTCCTCGGCCGGAAGTAGCGGTCGGTCCAGGGGGCATGCCGGCATTCTGGAATCGCGGCGACGGATCATTCGCCAGCTCAGGATATTCCCGGGTGGAATGGAGCGGTCGGGCGGGGCTGGTGGCCGAAGCCGATCTCTCCACTCCCGTCCGCGGTCTCCAGTTCCAGCAGGTCCAGTTCTACCTGGAGAGTTGGAGTTCGGGGAACTCCCTCGCGCTGTGGGACTCGACGAGCGGGGCGGCGCCTGCCGGCGGCGGGTCGCCCGCTGGGGGAGGCTGCGGATTTGCGTATCCCTTTGGGGATGGGGTGAATGCCCTGACACGCGCAGCCGTCAACGCCGGGATCCCGGAGAAACTCCCCGTAGGCGCCTGGATCCGCCGGGGCGACTGGTACCGCGTCAGGCTGCAAATTTTTCCCGATGGCACTTGCGGCATCGCCATCAACGGCGTGCCGGTCTGGAGATCCGAGACCGCCATCAGTCTCAGCGAGCCCTTCCGGGTGTCGCTCGGATACAGTTCCAGGGATGCACTCATCCTCGTGGGGCCATTGGAGGTATGGCAGGGGGTCAAGCTCGACATCGACTGGGGCACACTTGACACTCTGCAGGGCCATCCGCTCCCACTGGCGGAGCGCCCGGGGAAGCGGTAGGGTGGAGGCAGCGTCCCCGGGGTGATGACTGGCTGATCCCCGCCTCCTTTCCTCCTTCCCCGTACCTCCCATGAAGCGTGGCACCATCATCACGATCGTTGCAATCGTCGCCTTCGGCGCCCTGCTGCTATTCAACACGCTGAGCGCGCAGAAGGCGGAATGCACCGTCTGCGTCGAATACAACGGCCACCGCAACTGCGCCACCGCTTCGCACGCCAACGAGAGTGACGCAAAGACCTCGGCGCAGACCACCGCCTGCGGCGTCCTCGTCTCCGGAATGAACGAATCGATCGCCTGCGGGCGAGCCACTCCGACCTCGGTGCAATGCAAGACGCGGTAGCGTCCGTCGATTGCCCTCGCCGCTCGCCATGCGATTCCCCCATCCGCTCGCCCTTCTGGTCGGCTGCGTCCTCATCGCTGCTATGCTGTCCCATGTCCTGCCCGCGGGCCGGTTCGAACGGAGAGAGGATCCGAACACCGGTCGCAGCGTAGTGGTTGCGGGCACCTATCAACGCACGGCACCGACCCCGGTGAGTGCGTTCGATGCAATCGTCGCGATTCCGAAAGGGATGGCCGATGCGAGTGCCGTCGTGTTCTATGTTTTCCTGGTCGGCGGTGCGTTCGCAGTCATCGAGCGGACAGGCGCCTCCACTCGATTGATTCAGCGGCTCGTCCTCCGGCTGGCCAGTCGGGAAACGCTGGTCATCCCGCTTGCCAGCATCGTATTCGGACTCGGCGGCATCCTCATCCAGATGCAGGAGGAACTAATCGCCTTTGTCCCGGTGCTGCTGCTGCTCACGCGTCGCCTTGGATTCAATCCCCTGGTAGCCTGCGCCGTGAGTCTTGGCGCCGCGGCCGTCGGGGCGGCGTTCAGCCCGGTGAATCCCTTCCAGGTCGTGATCGCGCAGAAGGTCGCGGAGCTTCCGCCGCAGTCCGGAATGGGCTTTCGTCTGCTGCTACTGGTGCCGGCGATGGCCCTCTGGATCTGGGCCACGATGCGCTACGCCGCTCGGACCCGGGTCCCACCGACCGCTTCGGGGTCGGCCGAGGCGGGAGGGGATGAGGACCGGCTCACCCTTCGAGACGGCCTCATCATGGCCATCGTCGGCGTGACCTTCGCGCTCTTCATCATCGGTGCGCAGCGCTGGGGCTGGGACTTCGAACAGTTCAGCGCGCTGTTCTTCCTCATGGGGGTCGCGGCGGGGCTGATCGGTCGGTTGGGTATCGGTGGCACAGCGGAAGCATTTGTCGAAGGATTCAAGTCGCTCGCCTTCGCCGCCCTCCTGATCGGGTTCGCCCGCGGCATCTTCGTCGTACTCAATGAAGGGCAGATCATCGACACCGTCGTCCAGGGCGTCTTCGCGCCGATCGCGGGCCTGCCGGTGGCCCTCTCGGCCATCGGCATGATGGCCATGCAGACGCTGATTCACTTCCCGGTGCCGAGCACCAGCGGACAAGCCGTGCTCACGATGCCGGTGCTGGTACCGCTCTCCGACCTGCTGGGGCTGTCGCGTCAGGTCACAGTGCTGGCGTATCAGTACGGCGCCGGCCTGTGCGAGATCCTCACGCCGACCAACGGTGCCCTGATGGCGATGCTCGCGGCTACCGGAGTCCGATTCGACGAGTGGCTGGGCTTTGCGCTCCGCCTCTGGGGCCTTCTGATGCTGCTCGGCGGCGCAGGACTGCTGCTGGCCATCGCCACTGGGGTGTAGCCTCCGCGCTCCAAAGACCGCCGGAACGGCACAGCTTTGTGTCTTTTGAGGCGACAGCGACGACAATTCCGGACACTACCGCCGGCACCCTGCCCCTGACCGCTCTCACAATTGCATGTGGGGCAATGGGTTGCGAGGGAATGAATTTCCTGCAGGCCCTTCCGCTGGTGGCACCAAGGTTGCTTACTTCCGGGCAGGGCTGGAACCTTCGGTGCCAGTTTTCGATATCAGAGGAAGTATGAGCGAGCTCACGATCCGCGAAATGGAGAACGGCGAGGAATTCGCCGACTGGTTCGCCGACCTCACCCTGCGGGAGGAGGAGGCGAGCGAGAGCGTGGTGCATCTCGAGGATCACTACCTCATCCTCAGCAACGAGATCGGGGACTGGATCGGGGGATTGCGCTACTCGCTTCGCGGCGGAGTGGCCCACATTCAGGATATCGCTGTGCGGCCGGAGGAGCGTCATCGGGGCCACGGGCACCGGCTGCTGGAAGGCTTCGAGGCCCGGGTCCGCGAGGCGGGTGCGCACCTGGCCGAGTTCTGGACTGATGAAATCAGCGGTGAAGCGGAGATGCTGGCGCATGGCTGGCACCGGGTGTTCCGCCGGGAAGGCTATATCGGCGGGCGCACATGGTTCCTCCTGGAGAAGCCGCTCACCCCAATGATCTAGCGTGTCTGTCAGCGGGCGCCTATTCTTCTTTTCGCGCTCGCATTCCCCTGACACGCATCGTGGCGGCCCGGGACGGATGCCCG